>CAKRNI010000003.1 GCA_934370915.1 uncultured Lachnospiraceae bacterium | reverse complement strand
TTGAACATATAGATTTTGGGCTGTTCGGTGTTAAAGCAGCCGCCGGAAAAAGAAGTGGTGTTCCAGTCGCCCGTGTTCCAGTCGCCCGTGTTGCAGTCGCCCGTGTTGCAGTCGCCCGTGTTCCGGTTGCCCGTGTTGCAGCGTCCTGTGTTCCGGTTGCCCGTGTTGCAGCGTCCTGTGTTGCAGTCGCCCGTGTTGCAGCGTCCTGTGCAATTCTTTCCAATGTTGACGATCCGCAGCACCTCATCCCACGGGATTTCGCGCACGATCTCCAGCTTATTCGTGCAGGACTTGTCCCCTTCCTTCTTCACTTCGCCATGAGCGATGACCTCCGCAACCTTGTTGTCTGGATTGAAGTCGTAATAATTGAAACAATCCGCGGCATTCTCGCAGAAATGCATTCCATAACCGCAAACTTCAACCTCTCCAAGTTCCTCAAACATTCCAGGACAGGTATACTGCTTATCTCTGCATGTCCAATCCGGATTGAACACTTTGAATCCATGCACACTCATCTTTTATCCTCTCTTTCTACAAATACTCAACGCCGATATAATCAAGCACCCTTGACCATCCGTACTTCTCACCAGTCACCTTGTCTGTACAACACTCATACATCCAATAATGCCATTCCTTCGGTGCTCTCTCTCTCAACAGATCAAACCGATGTGGGCGCTTTTCAAGATGAATGCCGAACCCACACATGCCGCATCCGGTGCGCTGTGCTTTCGTCGTGTGAAGTTTTCCGTTTTCATCAGGTACTATGTCCCCATAAATTTCAGGTATGATACTGTCAGGCATTTCGAAATTTGGATCAAGCCAACCTTCTCGTACACCTTTTTCGTAGAATTCTTCTTTCCATCCGCTTTTCCAACGCGCATCTAATTCCAATACCAAGCGTAAAAGGGAATCTCTATCAAATATCGCGAACGGTGCCGATCTGATGGTTGATTTACCAAAGTAATTACACCCATTGATTCTTAAAGATTTTGCACGTCTTCCGCCTTCCGAAGCCATAAGCCCCATAAACGGAACACTGTTATGTGCTTTCGCCCACTCATCGCAGGGCTTTTCTTTCAGGTAATAACAGCACTTTGATGAAACATCAAATGGCGGAGTCTGATAGTCTGTTCCCTCTTCCTCGTTCGCATATCCACCGAACTTTTCGAGCCATCTCTGTGATAATTTCATCCTGCTGTTTTTCTGGAAGCCGCCGTAAGCACCGGTTTCCCCTGTCACAATGGCGTGACGTACAGTTTTATTCTTTTCCGTTGGATTCGCAAGCGTTTCAATCTTTCCCGCGATTTCCTTTGACAAAACCGGGAAACCAAACTCCTGAAGAATCGCAGGTTTGCTCCACCGATGCTCAACGCCGTTATCATCCACATGCCGCACGGACGACTTTAATCTCTCAAGACCAAGCGCTTTATGTATCCTCTGGATACTGACGTCTTCCAGGTACGAGACACTGATACCCGGTGCGTCGATCCCGCGTGATTTTAAGAAAAGAAACAGCGTGATCGAGTCCAGACCACCAACCGAAACATGGTAATTCAGCCCTCTTGCATCACACTCACTGACAAATTCTCTGGCCCGCATCTCCGCATACTTGACTTTGAACTCATACGGCTGTTTTTCCTTCGCCATAAAAGTCGCAATCTTCGTCTTTGCGTCGATACGTTCCATACGTTCCAGACAATTCTCTCCCATCAGACTTCAACCCCCTCGATCTCAGCGAACCGCCGCGCGTTGATGAAATACGACCACGTGGCCTTTCCAGTATCCGGGTTTGTGCTGGTCTTCACCGCGTATCCCCAGGGGAAAACTCCCTGCTGTAAGCCGTTACGGACCGTTCTCTTACTGAGAGACATGAGCCTTGCGGCATCTTCCGGCAGTAACCGCGGGATCTTTCCACCTCCGCTCTTTGCCAGTTTGATCACCGGCTCCTTATCCTGTTCGAAATAGTCGGGGACAAGTCCCAACGCCGTGGCCATCTCCCGCTGTCTCTGCTCTGTCGGCACGTTCTTACCAGACAGATACTGGCTGATGGACGAACGTCCAATACCGGTCATTCCAGACACCTGTGCCTGGGTGATACCGAGATCCTGCATCACCCGTTTCAGTTTCTCATCGAACTTCATGTTCTTCACCTCACTCTTCCAGAAACTCATTATTGTTGTACTGCTTGCGGACTACCGCAGTGATGACGCCGGTCATCGGCTCCGTATCCGTTGAAATCACTTTGAACTTCCCCTTCCCACGTTCCAGGCCTGCAATATAACCGGCGTATTCAGTCTGAGATGGGAACTCAATGACCTGCTCAATGAACGCCTGTTTGATTTTCTTCATGTTCATACCTCCACTAACTCATAGGACTCCATATCCTTCTCCGATAAGGGTTTCTCATATTCGAGGCATCCCCACGCCAGGATCCCTCCGACATCCTGCCGGGTGTCATAGTTTACGATCTCTTTCACCGGGTTACCTGCCGGTTTCGGATATCCTCCCGGCATGACCGGACGTTCTGTGCTGTAATATCTCTTCATGAGCAACCACCTAACCTTTTCGTGTTCGCCTGGTGAATAAGGAACTCCTCGTATGTAGGACGGCGGTGACCTCTTCCACGCGGCTGCGCGAAGATGTAGTCGATCATCTCCATCACATCATTCATCGTCGTTTCCTTCGGTTTCACAAAGCTGTCCGGGAGGCTGACGCCGAACTGGTCGCAGATACTCTTGACCGCTTCGGCAACCTCAGACGGTTCAGCGCCCTGTTCCTTCATGGTCTCTTTCGTGATCTTGATAAGGTTCACCACCTCGCCGACAGACGTTGCTTTCGGTGTATATCCCGGCGTTTCATAATGCCCGGTCTTGCGGATCGCCGGGAGAACTTCACTTGTCACCCAGCGCTTGAACTTTCTTGCGTTCGGCAGCTTACTGGATAAGATCAGTGAGTAGAGACCCGACTCGTTGATGATGGTCACACCATAATGACTTACATTTTTAAGGTCACCATTTTGGTACCCCTTAAATTTTTCATAAGACACCAGCTGTTTATCTTCATCATCAACATGGTCTTTAACTGCGTTGGTTGAGGACTTACCTCTTCCATATCCCAACGCCTCGGCGATGTCTTTACCTACGAACCAGGGTTCACCGTCGATCTTGACGGTCCGGATGTCCCCGAACTCCGGATTCTTGAAAATCTGTAAATTATTCATTTTTTGTTTCTTAACTCCTTAAAAATAGTGTCTTTCTTGCTTTCCCAGTGTTATACTGTCCATACAGGTGTTGCAGCACCAAGTACAGAAAAGAGGACTTTTCATGTTAGAAAACCTTCAGATAACTTTTGATCCCCTGGGATTTATTGGTGTCCTTATCACGGCGTGTATCACTATCTACACATTCAAAGCGGGGATTCCATTTTCTTATCTACAAGAACGGCACGAAAAACTTATTTTCCCATTATTCGATTGCTTAGAACCTGCACTTTACCAGGCGCAGGGTTTTTCCTATATGAAGGCCGCCATATCAATCATTGAAAACAATAAATCAATGGCAGATGGAAAGCTGCTAAGCATATACCATGATTGTGTGGTCCATCCTTCTATGAGTAGTTATCTCGATTTATGTTCTTATGTAGACCAAGCTTATGATCTCTCCTGCCGGAAATTAAAATTAAAACGCCGTTCCATCGAATACCGTCTTGAACGGAAACAATACCGTAACAGTAGAAGACTTGTTCTGTATATTCTGCAGTGGAGCATCCCCTCTTTGATTACATTTATTGCTGTTGTTTCAACAAGTTTAATAATCGCAAGTGTCCTGCTCCATCTTTTCGAGCGTGCGTCTGTTTGGTGGCAGTTAATCATAATAGGAACATTGTGTCCTCTACTGCAAAAGTTTGTAGAACGACTCAGTGAATAGGACTAATAGTCTAAGTAGTGTTTTATAACGGTAACAAGTAAAACCCATACCGTTATTCCCGCAGTCCACCCGTATGACTGTCCTATAACATTCACTACTATTGCAACTATGATTCCAAGGGCAACTTCCACGTTTCTCACCACCCTTCCACGATTTTTATGGAATACCGTTCATTATTACGCAAAGCAAAGCTGCCAGTCCCCATATTACCCAAGCCAAACGGGGATGATCTTTAACCATGAGGATGATTGCCATTCCATTTATCACAGCTATGCACAATAAGAAATAAACCTGCATAGCTGTGATCATTTCATTCGGCATGGTTCTCTCCTCTCTTAGGCTTCATCGTTCTTCTGCCCCTCTTCGCTTACCTTGTTCTCCTCTTCCATCCTCTCAGCGATTCCATAGAGTCTGCCCTTCTGGAACTCGGACATCTTGGGAACTGCATTTAAGATGGTCTCTAATGCTTTCTTTTCTTTCTCTGACATATAGCCACTTCCTTTCTTCTTGTGCTATACTCCCTGTGAAGGGAGGTGTTATATAATGTCTAAACTAACTGATACTCTTACGTATCTTGGTTCCGATTATTCTATACGAGGTTTTGAATATGAGCCTTGTGTTTACAGAAAATTCGGAAATCATGAAATTGAAGTATCCGGTTTAACTTCTTCTGGAAAATATGACGCGACCATTTATGTATGGGAAAATGGTGTCCGCGTCATAAAGTCCATTCAGGATATCCACTCCAAAGAAGAACTTGCTAAACATCTGGAAATTGTTCTTGCAAAATATCCTGACATTCCGGGTTAATCGTCAGATACTTCAGAATCATGTAGATGGTTTTTCTTGTAACACCATCTTCGGAAAGAGCGGCTTCAAGTTTTTCTTGCTGCTCTTTCGTGCCATGAAACAGGAACCTTCGCCATTCAACCGGTGATTTCATATTTCTTCACTCCTCTGCTAAGGTGAGTTCCAGGACGTTGTCGTTCACTTTTATATCTGTGACTTCGCGATCTACTAACTCGTCGCATTTTTCATTGTCGATGTAGAACTCTGGAAAATGTGTCGTGGAAAATGTCATTCCGAACATTCTCACCTTTACCTTGATTTCTGTGTCTTTATTAGCTGCCATCAAAATATTGTAGAATTTCATATCTCTGATCTCCTCTCTCATTTATTTCGTCACACCCTTATGCAGCGGCTTCACGTTCTTACCGCTTACGGTTGTCATCCCGCTGTGGACAGATTCAATTTTCAAGGTGCGATGTGATTTGTTTGTTGTTTCTGAGATAACTATACATCTCATAATCAATATTGTCAACAGTTTTTTATTGTTTGTGAGATATTTTATTGTTTATGAGATATTTATTATTGACGTATGGAATCTTTAACTGTATAATTAGTAACAAGAAAAGAGGTGACACATAATGAAAGATAGGCTTAAGAAGTTAAGAAAAACTCTTGACCTAACACAGCAGGCATTCGCCGATAAGATAGGAATGAAGCAGAACACTATCGCCCAGTACGAAATGGGGCGGACGGTTCCAAGTGACGCGATTATTTTTTCTATATGTAGGGAATTTAAAGTTAACGAGGAATGGCTCCGGACCGGGGACGGCGAGATGTTCGTGAAGCAGACCAGGAACGAGGAAATGGCGAAGCTGACAAAGATGCTGCTGAATGAGGAAGAAGATTCCTTTAAGAACAGACTGATCTCCGTGTTGGCGAACCTAACCGAAGATCAATGGGAGTTGCTGGCGGATATTGCCGAGAAATTAAGCAAAGAAAAAGGCTGACGGGTCAATCGTCAGCCAGGAACGCTTTTATGAGCTGGTAGATGTATTGGAGATACCTCTCTTCGTTCAACTCACCAAGCATCTCAATGATAAGTGTTTTGTAGTCCATGTTATCATCTCCCCCGTCCACACAGTCTAAAGTAGCGATATCTTCATGATACCAAACATTTGTTCGAGTGTCAACACACGGGGGCGATGGAAATATCTGGAAGGTTACACATAGTTACAGTTGGTTACGGTTGAGGTTACGGTTGAAAGCCTTATAAAATAAGGCGGTTACGGTTGTTACACTTAAATGGTCATTTTCTTATATATAGTATTTTTTTTATTTCTGTATGTAAGAAAGTAAGAAAAAAATAAAATATATAAAAATATATAATATAGACATCAAGTGTAACCGTAACCTACTGTAGAATCCAGTATTTATGCAGGTTTGCGGGCATTTTTGAGCGATTTTTAACCGTAACCAACCGTAGAAAAAGTGTAACTTACATACAAAAAATAAAAAGCCCCGGAGAGCGGCAACTCTCCAGGGCAGACACTAAATCACCTGTGAATGGATGATATTAGGCCAGACACCTAATTATATCATCCGTTCTTTTTCAACGCAAGAAAAGGATGGAAAAAATATGGGAAAAAGGAATCCGAACGGCTATGGCTGCGTTACGAAGCTGTCCGGTAAACGCAGCCGTCCGTGGATGGTGAAGGTCACCGTCTACGATGAGAACGGAAACGGAAAGCAGGTCCCCGTCGATTATGCGGAGACCGAAGAAGAAGGGAACATTATTCTGGCGCAGTATAATGACAATCCATGGAACATCGACCGTAAGAGAGTCACCTTACTGGAACTCTATCGACGTTGGGAGCAGATCAAGCTTCCAAAACTCGGGATATCCAACCAGGGATCTATGAAATCTGCCTTTAATCACTGCCAGAAATACTACGGAATGAAGTACCGCAATATTAAGGCCGGTCACATGCAGGCGTCCATTGATGATTGTGGGCGAGGATATTCCACCCAGGGTGCAATCAAGACTTTATGGGGACACCTCGATAAATTCGCTTTTGAACAGGATATCATTTCCAAGATGTACAGCCAAGTCATTACCGCCCCACCAGCCCCGGAGACCAGCCGTACCCCGTTTACTCCGGAGCAGGTTAACGCACTGTGGGAGCTGTCTGATGATGAATGGGTCGGAACTGTATTGATTTTCATTTACACCGGATTCCGTTTTCAAGAACTCCTTGGAATGCGCCGGGAGTGGGTGAATACCTCAGAGTGGTATTTTCAGAATGGATCTAAGACTGATGCAGGAAAAGGACGTATCGTTCCGATCCACCCTCGCATTCAGCCGCTTGTTCTCCACTGGCTGGACAAAGGCGGCGCTTATCTCTTTCCATCTCCTAAAGGGAGAAAAATCTACGAGAAAAAATACTATGACATTTGGAAAGAGATCATGCTTAAGATCGACGCCGAGGGCAAGACGCCTCATGAGGCGCGGCACACCTTCGAGACTGAGCTGGATAATAAAAAGGCAAACCGAAAATGTATCGATTTGCTGATGGGACACAAGTCCAAAGACGTGGGTAACAGGGTATACAACCATAAGACAATTGAACAGCTACGGGAGACCGTAAACCTGCTAAAATAATGATTTTCCCGTTGAACTGGTAACAAATTAGTAACAAAAAAAGCCGCAAGCCCATATTTTTCAAGGGTTTGCGGCTTTTTTACATTTATTGTACAACATATAAAGTTTTTTTTCAATTTTGTGGGATAAGTAAGAACCGAAGTTTTTCTTCGTTTTTCGAATACCACAGACGCCTGAGAGACCAGGCAGTGAACTTCTTAGAAATGAAGTTCTTTGATGCGTTTATTTTAGCACGATTTTATACTTTCTTCTATCCTTTTGTATCATTTTTTGACAGAATTTTCATATTTTCAAAAATGCCCCAGGGATTTCTCTCCCCAGGGCATTTTTTGTGTCTTTCCTGTTATGAACTTTCAATATAAACCACAGCACGTTAAAACATTTATGACCTAGTTCTCTTCCCAGACTCCGTTCTCATCCACGAAATATCCATCCGGTGTCTTTTCATTCATGTAGAGGGACCCGTAAGGTCTTCTGGTGTTTTCCGTGTCATAGATCCACATTTGAGATGCTTCGTCGTAAAACCATGTCTGCGCCTCCGCGAATGGGTTCAGATACATATATCCCCATCCAGGGATCTGCCGCCATCCGGTCAGCATCTCACCTGTTGCCAGGTCAAGATAATACCATTTTCCGTCCTGCGGGTCCTGGTACCAGCCAGTAAGCATTCCGCGCTTTTCATCCACGTAATACCATTTTCCTGCTGCCGCATCCCGGATCCATCCGTTCTTCAGATAGCCATCGGCACCGAATGCCCACCATGCGCCGCCAATCCGTCTCCATGCCACCTGTTCACTCTGCGTGCCGTATACCAAATCTGTCACATGGGAACCCGATACATATCTGCCGCCCGGAAGTTCATACCACCATCCATTCTGATTCTTTTTCCAGGTTCCGTCAGAATGAGTTCTGTTTGTTTCTGCCGGTTCTCCGGAATCATCAGAGTCATCTGAAGATCCACCAGAACCCGTTCCAGGTCTCGACGGGGTCGGATCATCCGGTGTTGGGTTATCCGGGTCTGGCTTATCTGGATTCGGTTTATCCGGATTTGGCTTATCCGGGTTTGGCTTGTCCGGATTTGGCTTGTCTGGATTTGGCTTATCCGGATCAACCGGCTCAGATGCCGTCTTCGTCCGCGCATCCAGTACTCCGCTCACTTCTGATGCCTCTGTATTCCGTCCTTCCTTCACTCTCACATAGAAATGATAGTCCGTGTCCGGAAGCAGTCCCGCAAACACTGCAGAATCTTGCCATTCCCCGTCTCCAAGGCGATATTCAAAGCCGCATAACTCTGGAATCTGAGTTCCATCCGTAAATGTTGTCGGCGGATTTAAAGTGATCGTATTGGCTCCAATCCCTGCAGCTGTCGGAGTATCCGGTGTTTTCATTGCCGCTTTTTTGATCGTAAGTATCCGCGTGATCGGGTCACACTCATAATCCGTATTATCGTCGCTGATCTTTACTCTGCATTTGTAGGTTCCTGCATCTGTCGGTGCCACTTTGCTGTTATAATCGGTTCCGTTAATACCGCTGTAAATCACTTCATACTGATTCCGCAGATCCTCAGAGATATCGTACTCGCCCCATGATGCCCGAACGTCCTCATCGATTCGGTGCTGATTTCCATCATAGGTAAATTCTTTGTCTGTCCCCTCGATTTTAGCTTTTTTCTTCGCCCCAAAGATCACATTCGTCACAATGTCACATGCCGGCATCGTGAGAGATGCAGTCCAGCTTCCATCCGCCTGCTGTTTAAATCTCGGCGGGAACAGGACAACGTTTAAACCACCTTCGTAGGTAAATACCGCATTTTCCGTCGGATTGTCTTTCAGCCACTGAACGCCATCTGCTGTCAGCGTTGCTGTGATCGTTTCGCCAGCTTTGGCTGTTGGTTTATCCAAAGTATAGTAGCTGCTGTTTCCTGATTTCCGTACAATGTTATATGACGCGTTCTTATCATCCTTCACTTCAATATTTACGGAGATCATTCCAGGTCCGTCAAGATATACGTATAGGGTTGGATAATCTGTTGAATGATCCACATAGTACGTTCCATTTTGTGTGAGAGAAGCTTTATCAGATACTCTCTTCGGATCGATCGGGGCTCCCTTATATCTGGATATTCCCTTGATAACAAAATCATCAAACAGTTTACCATTGATGATATTTGTAATTTTAAGAGATCCGACCTTATCACTGTTTCCCCAGCTTGTAGTTGTGTAGGTCGCTGTCGTTCCCCATGTACTCCAGTCCTGTCCGACAAACCAGGTGTACTGGTAATACGTAATATCTGTTGCGTATTTTACTTCAATTTTGACATCACCGCACGGCATCGTGAAATGTCCGATAAACGGATCTATGCTGCATAGCTTTGCTTCAAATGTTTTTCCATCTTTATCCGTTACCGTTATTTTGTTTACTACATCTTTCTCAGCAAGGTCCTTAAATTTCAGATATATCTCAGAACCAGCCTTGGCCTGGAATGTGATTGGGGAATCTGTTGTTCCTTTGCCTTCTGCCACCAGAGACGCATTCGATGTACCTTCTGCGTCCTCTCTGCTCCAATATACTCCGATCTTGGCATTTGGAGAGTTTTCAGTATCCTCACGGGTAATGCTGACCGTATGCTCACGATTATCTACAGTAATCTCGCTATCCGCCTGTTTGCTTTCGTCAAACTGGCTGACTGCAGTAACTTTGTAGGTACCAGCCGCTGCATCTTTGTGGACGGCCACCGTTCCATCATCTGTCACATGAACAGCTGCCGGATCGCTGCTGACCCATTTTACATCTCTTGATGCTCCATTCTTACTGTGAACCCTCGCTGTAAGCTTCAGACTTCCCCTCGGATAGAGAATAGCCTGCTGCTGATCCAGACTGACACTGATAACCGCCGGATCCATGTCCAGAGAGAGGGTTGGAATCATGGATTCTTTCTGTTCTTTTAATACAGGGAACATGTAACCACTCTCTGCAGACGGCATGGTCCACACGTCTCTAAAGTCCCATCCAAGAGTATCCTTATAGAACTCCTCTGATTTCAGCCAGGTCTCCGACGCATCTGCTCCGTATGGCCGATTTTCACCAACATCCTCTGTCTTTGGTGTCAGAATGTTTCCGGATTTATCACTCGCTGTCGTTCCCACAAATCCATAGTTTCCAGAAAGTGTTCCGCCCTTGCTGATTCTGTTTACGGATGTCATTTCAGGGAAAATGCTGACGCTGTTTTGGATCGTTCCCATTTCAGCAAGACCACTTGTGTCACCTGCAACAATTCCCGTCGGAAGGCTCTCCCCTGCCGCATAGCTGTTCCTGATGACTGTGCCATTTCCTGCTCCAGCAAATCCTCCTATATATTTTCCTGTTTGAATATCGGGAATCGCATAGCAGTTCTCAATCTTTACAATTCCGGTTCCTCCCGCCAGTCCAATAAATCCACCCACGAATGAATCACTTCCGGCGTTCTGTATTCTGGCATTCGCATAAGAAGAACGGATCGTTACATTTGATCTATCTGTGACATACCCGATAAGACCGCCTGCATCCGTTTGAAATTTTTCTCCTGCTTCAATTACACCACTCACAAAGCAATTCTCAATCGAGAGCTTTCCACCATGTACTTTTCCTACCAGAATTCCGATATCCGGGGAAGGAGTGTTAAGAGTATATGTGATTTTTGCCTTTTCAATATTCAGGTTCCTGATGCTTATATTATTGTTCATCAATATTTGGAATAAACCTGTATAAATTAAACTTCCACTGACAATATTAAGTCCCTTAATGGAATGACCGCAACCGTCAAATTCTGACACTTTTTCTATTGCCTTGAAAGGATGACCACCAAGGTTTATATCGCACATCAATTTTGCTTTTCCAAGGTCTTTATCTTGGAAATAAGCAAGCTCAGCACCAGAACCAATCAGATAGTATCCAGTCGTATCTCTCTTAGGCTTTCTCTTTTCACTGCCATCCCATACATCATCCTCCCACATTGCTGTGAATGTGACATTGCGGCGCGGCATCTGATATTCTGTTCCATTTATGATTCCGCCGCCATCGTTCCAACCACTAAATTTCTTTCCGTACACAGTAAACGGATTCTCTGGAAGTGTAACCGTAGTTCCTTCCGTCGCATTTTCCCATTTCGGAACTGTTCCAAAGGCTGCCTCGCTGCCGGACTCGAATGTTACCTTGAATTTCGGCAGAATCGTGAGATTGACAATAATTTTCTCGGTCTGGGCTGCCTCTCCGGCTTTCTGCAGCGTCAAAATGATCGTTCCCTTAATTTCACCGTTAACACCTGTCTCGGCACCGTCCGTCGCTTTTGTGAGCATAAAACCATTTTCATCCGACCAGACAGCCGAGATACTGTCATTCGTAATTACATGCTCAACTGCTTGAATGATTTCATCAGCCGTCGTTCCGTTCGTTACACTCATTTCATTCAGCACATTTTCTGCTGCTGTTTTCGCATCTGCAAGACTCTGAGCGGTAAAGTTATATGCTGCACTTTTCTCTTCATCGCTGGTCTCATAGTTTTCATTTCCAATAGCTTTTACTTTAAACGTATAGAGTCCTGTCTCTTTGATCTTAGAAGTAAAGTCATAGCTTGTCTGTCCGGAAACCATTTCCGCGGGTCCAAATTCCACAGAATTTTTATACAGCTGTACCTGATATCCATCCGCATTTTCTACCGCATCCCAGACGGCTTTTCCGTTTCCAGTCCATCTTACATTTGCCGGATTTGCAAGCTGTATTTTAGCTCCTCCAAGGTATACCGGCAGCTTTCCATCTGTTAGCTGCTTCTGTGGATGAGGTCCTGATGTTTTCAAAATCGGGAGCTTTGTGTCCTCGATGACCCAGCTTTCATCGTCTGCCCACCCAATCGTGTCGTTCCAGAACTCAGCGCTCAGATACTCATCCTTCGTCACGCCAATTCCATTTGCTGCTGCATTCTTATTGAAAGCACCGTCCATACCCGCATATACGTAGTTATCCAAGCCATTAATTATACCGCCAGAATATCCATATAGCCGTCCAGCATAGTATGCCCCGGCATTTGTTGATATCCGTTTCTGCAATGCTGCACACTGATTGATCGTGACAGTCTTATTTTGTCCGCCTACTAAACCGCCAGCTCCGCGTCCTTTATTTGTTTCGACAGTTCCAAGCGTAATACATTTTTCAATCGTAATTTCAGTACCAAACTTCGGAATATGTCCAATCAGTCCTCCCGCCAACGATTTATCAATAATATCACCACTATTTACAATTTCCGCGTCAACAACACAATTTTGAACTTCAACACTGGTTGTTCCGCCAGAGACCTCTCCAACAAGACCACCAACAGCATCATTTACATTTGACAGTTTTCCGTTTACATAGCAGTTTTGTATAACAAGAGTTCCATTTGTTCTATCGGCAATTGCTCCAACTGGTGTTCCAGTGCTTGTTTCCTTAATCGCAGCATCTGAAACGACCAGGTTTTTTACTGTTCCATCTGCGATTCCAAAAAGAGGCTGTTTGATTCCGCTAATCGTATGTCCACGTCCATCAAAGGTTTTTCCATTCAAATTAACTCCATACCACGTTTCGTTATTAAGAGATATATCTTCCCCTAACGCGATATGCTTCAACAGCCGTCCATACTGATTATATTTTCCTCTCCCGGACACATATGTCATTACTTCGCGCCATTCTGTTGCACTGGTAATTATAAGAGGATCATCCTCTGTCGATCCACTTCCTGAAATCGTACCGCTGCTGAGCAGCGCAATCCGCTCCTCCGGCACTGTCTCCGGAACCGTTGACTTTTCTGCATTGGAATCCGAAATTTTCTTATATTCACCATTCGAATCCGACGCCGTAAGCGTCTCTTTATCTTCAGCGTTTACTATACCCCCCCCTGGGTACTTCATTTCCATATGCTGCTCCGCCAAACGGCACTGCGGTCACCATCATTACCGCTGCCATAATTGACGCTGCGATCCGCCTTATCTCCTGACGTTTTCTCATATGCCTGTCCTCCCTTTATCGATATTTTCTTACCATTGCACAGATTGATCCAGCTTTTCTCAAATTTTATCCCATTCTCGTTTTATCGTCAAGATTTCCTGCACAAGATGTCATTTTTCGACACAAGATGTAAAAGATTGATATTTTTTTAACCGTAAAAGGCTTACCATGATTTTTTACATTCTTCCACACTTTTCCCCAAAAACATGGTAAAATAACTTTAGCTTATTGCATCGGAGGTGCGGCAGAATATGAACATTGCGATCATTGATGATTTAAAAACCGATTCCGACCGGCTTGTCGGATTGATTGATACATACATGGAACAGCATCGGCTCCAGTGCCGGACCATGGATCTTTTTTCCAGTGGGGAGGACTTTTTAGACACCTTTACAGCCGGAAAATATCACCTTATTTTTCTCGACATCTACATGGACGGGATCACCGGAATGGAGACTGCAAAGCGGATCCGGCAGACGGACCATGACTGCAGGATCATCTTTATCACCACCTCTCCGGAGTTTGCCGTGGAGAGCTACAATGTAAACGCGTCCTTTTATCTCCTGAAGCCGATCGGGAAGGACGGTGTTTTTTCCGCCCTCGACCGGTGCGGACTTCAGGCTGCGGAACAGTCCAGATCCGTGGAGGTTGCAACTACCTGCGGAAAGACACAGCTTCTGATCCATGAGATCTCCTACACCGAATATGTAAGGCGGCAGGTCCTTGTGCATTTTAAAGATGGGCAGGAGCTGGCAGTCTCCATGAGTCAGAAGGACTTCTCCGCACTCCTGCTCCAGTACCCATGGTTTTCTGACTGCATCAAGGGAATCCTCGTAAACTTTGAAGATGTGGAAAAGCTCCTGGAAGATCGTTTTCTTTTAAAGAGTGGAGTCCAGGTCCCGATCAGCCGTTTAAAATATAAGGAAGTCCGGGAACAGTTTCTCGAATATTCCTATTCCATGGTCCGGGGAGGTCAATATGACAGAACTTCTTTTTAATGAATTTTGCAGCACCTACCCGTTCCATATGTTCGCGTACCTGCCCTTTCATGCGTACCTTCGCTGCTCCGGAAAAAGAGCGATCCTGATCTCCGTTTTTGCGGAAACTATTTATCTGGCGATCTTCGCGATACTGGTCTTTTTGGGGTTTCACGCCGTATATGTGCAGTATCTGGCGATCCCCTTTTTTGGAGCCTTCCTCTACTATCTGGTTCAGACGAATATCGGCATCATCACGTTCCAGTACACCTTTGTTCTGGACTACCTGATGGTGATCCGCGCCTGCTCCTTTTTTATCTGCAAAAAGTTTTTTAACTGCGGATTCTACACCTGGCAGTCCGGTATTATCACACTGATCCTCGTACTCCTCACTGCCTGCTTTATGGTGAAGCGGCTGAGTGAGATCATGGACAGTCTCTCTGCAATACAGGCTCCTGCGATCTGGAAAACCGCCTGGCTCCTGCCATTTTCCACAACCATGATCATTTTTCTCCTGACCGGCAATATCCGGGACGGAAACTTCAATCAGGCGCATCTTATCGCGAGGATCCTTCTTCTGGTCTGCATGTTTCTCACCAGCCACACACAGATCCTGCTGCTCCAGTTCTTTAAGGAACAGGCAGAAGCCGCCGCAAAATCCGAAACGATGGAAAAGCTTCTAGAGATCCAGTCGGACCAGTACAATCTTCTCACCGCCAGGATTCAGGATAACCGCCGGGCAAGACACGATTTCCGGCAGCACCTGACTGTCATCAGGGATTGTGCCGACCGTGGGGATCTCGCTTCCCTGAAGGATTATCTGAGCGACTATGAGAAGATGTTCCAGCCTCAGGAAATCCGCTCCTACTGTAAAAATTATGCCATCAACGCGATCCTCTCCTTCTACGCGGAACAGGCAGAAAAAAACGGGATCACCATGCAGGTCTCTATCCAGATGGATGACCCGCCGGTGATCCCGGAAACGGAATTTTGTGTTCTGATCGGAAATCTGCTGGAGAATGCGGTGGATGCGTGTGCAGGCATCGATGCGGAAATCCAGCCTTTCATCCGGCTCCATGTGGTCCAGACCGGCTCCTCCATGCTTTCCATCACCGCCGACAATACAAGCTCCGGACGCCCGAACTGGTCCGGGGATAAGCTTCTCTCCACCAAGCACTCCGGATATGGAATCGGAACAGAATCCATCCGCATGATCGCGGAGCGGTATCATGGGGATGCGCGCTTTACATGGAAAGACGATATTTTCTATGCGTCGATCATGTTAAATCCATAAAAAACTGTTTCACATTACATTCCCGGCACATACACGCCGCTTTCATTCACGTAAAGCCCGTCCGGCGTCCTTTCGCTCCTGTACATCGCTCCGCTTGACGGATCCAGATAGTAGGACTTATTATACAGGGTGATCCATCCGGTCGCCATATATCCGTCCTCCTGGAAATAATACCATTTTCCGTTGATGTAAAGCCATTCTGCTGCTGCCCAGGTGCCATCGCCATAGTCCCACCACCATCGACCGTCGGCACTCTGTTTCCAGGAACCTGCGGCATAGGAGCCGATCTCCCCGGAGCGGATCCACGCGCTCTTTGCATTGTTGGAGGACTTTACAGAGCGGACTTCAAAGCTGTAGGAACCCGTAGTTCCCATAAGTCTCGAGAAATCATATCCGGTTCCGTAGATCGTAAACTCATCCCCCGTGAGACTGCCGTCCTTTAAGAGACGGAGCTGGTAATATTTCGCCCCGCTGACGGCTGACCATATTCCCGTTCCGTAAGCATCCGGAGACCAGGTCACACCCGCAGGAGACTTTACGGTACTTGTTGTGGATGCGGTCGTCTTCTTATTGAACGTCAGGCGGAATGTCAGCTCGATAGTGCTTCTGTCATCTTTCTTTACCGCCTTCACATACTCCGCTTTTCCGTAGCCGTCCTTTGCGGAATCTGCAAGCGTCAGGCGGAAATCCTTTGAGGCTGTTCCGGAAAAACAGTAATTCTCCTCATCCGCAACTTCCAACGTCACCGTGATCTTCGGAGGATTCGATTCCGTATAGCCGTTTCCATCGTTGTTTTCGATATAAATGCTGCTCACATAGTAGAGATCCGTGTTATCCCCGTAGGGCGTCACTGTGACGTCCTCAGAGTCGTTCTTAAGCCCTACCGTGCTGTCGATCGTCAGGTAGATCTTTCCGACCGCTGACCTGCTTGCCGCAAAAGCCGGAACCGCCGCAGTCACTGCCAGAGCTGCTGCCAGCAGAAATCCTGCCATCTTCTTTCCAAATCTTTTCATATATTGCTCTTCTCCTTCCCGGAAGAAGTTCTTCCACGCGCTTCTCTTTCTTTCCCCATATGCCAGTTTGTGCAGAAAAACGTCCCCGCAGAACCATCCTGCCGCACATCCTCCTGCACAAATCTGTCCAATCTCCTCTATTTATCTGTTCTTAAAGATCTCAACGATCGCCTTCCACATCTGGACGAGCATATTCCACATTCTCTCAAGCGGGTTGACATCCGCCTTTGCGGTCTCCGCGTCGAGAAGCTCCGCGTCATCATCCGCGCTGATCTCCTCTGTCCTCATGATGATCTGCAGAGTATTCGGCTCCGCATTCTCATCGGAGGTGAAGGAGACTTTTTCCGCATTCGGATCCATATTTAAGAAATTGTTGTCATCCTCCATGTCATTCCACTCATTGTCCATGGTGTCCTTCATGGTCCGGCCGGCTTTTCTCATGGAGCTGGTGCTGTCGAGAACGCTGAGGCTCTTATCCAGAACATTTAAGCTTCCCTTGATGGAATCCTTTGCCGCCGCGTCGAGGCTGTCCGCGCTTGCCCGTACCGTGTTCTGAACGAGGGTCAGGGAATTTGTACTCTTATTGAGAGCGTCCGTGGTACGGTTTACAAGCTCCTTCGAATCGTCCAGAGCTGACTGGAGATCCGGATAATAGACATCCAGGGAATCCTTCAATGCCTTCACGTCCTCAATCAGATAATCCAGCTGGTCTGTGGTCTGTGCCAGATACCGCGATGTGTTGGACACATCGTCAAGCATATCCGCCGTGTCAGCTACCAGAGCGTTGCTGGAGGAAGCCACCTGTCGGAGCGCTTTCTCCTTCTGCTTTAAGATTCCGATGAGCTCCTGAGCGTTTAACATACCCGCGTGACCGGCAGAGGTATCAGCCCCCGCTGCCGCCTCCGCAAGTGCCTCCACATCCGCGTCCCCGGCTTCACCGTTACAGTAATCGGTGATCGCGTCCTCCAGGGACGACTGGGCAGCTGCAAGATTTTTGATATATTCCAGTATACTCTGCTGGAGCTTTGTATCCAGCTGTTTGATCAGCTGAATGGAAGCAACCACGTTTCCGATGCTGCCGGAAGCATTTTCAGAGCTGCTCTTTAATCCCCGCAGGCTCGTATCCAGTCTGCGGATCGGCTCCTGCATGTTGCCGAGGGTGTTTACGACATCGTTCATGCTGTTGTGGGCAACCTCCGATGCGTCCTTTGCCGTCTGGATATACGGAACGATCGTTCCGAGCTGTTCGGAAAGGGCTGTCAGCGATGCCAGTGTCTGATCGTTGCTGTCTAAGATCTCATCCTTCGAGCCGCTGATGACCCCTCTGGCATTCTCCGCCTCATTCAGCCCGCGCTTTAATTCATTGACACCGCCTCTCATGGCCTCAACGGAAGCCGCAAGCTGGTCCATGCTGTCATAGAGCTGGTCTCCTGCGCCTTTCCAGGTATCCTTCGCGTCCTTTAAATCAACGATATGCTCCAGATCCTTCACCGTTCCCGGCACCATCGCCATGATAACACCGGAGGTCTCGAACTTATCACTTCCGATGCGGATCGTGTAATCGCCTTCCTCACCCGGAAGCGCCGTGTACATGATCGCGGTCTGGGAGCCGAGACTCTGGGTCTGGGAGCCTTCCGCCTCCACGCTGTAGCAGTCGCTCATATCCACGAGCATCGCAACCACCAGAAGGAGGTTATTTTTATAGTAATCTCTCGCCGCCTCATTCGGCGTTGCGGTCACATGGACCTCCACTAATCCGGAGGCACCCGCAAGTTTTTCGGCATCCGTCGGGACACCGTTTAACTTGTAGGAGACATCCATGGTCCACGGAAGCGTCACCGTGTCCTTGTCGATCGCTCCCTTATAATAAAAATACCCTTTTGTATCCGCCGGGAGATTCCAGGTGACCTTTCCGTCACCGACCTCCGGGGCCGTATTGTTGGTCATATTCGTCACATCAAGATAATTTCCGTAATCCGTAAAGCTTGTGAGACCGTTTAAGCTCACTCCCTTCACAACATTGACTTTATCGACCCTGCCGTAATAGTCCAGATTTACATACATTGCTTCATCGACGCTCACAGACGCCTCCGCCGCATAGACCGGCGCAGAAACAAGACTGGTGCAGAGTGTGACGGCTGCCATACCCGCTGCCAGGATCTTTCTATTTTTCCGTTTCATCACCGTTTCCCTCCATTCCTTCTCTGTCTGTCATTTCCGGCTCATCTTCCCTGCTGGCCGCCGCTTCATTCTCCTCGTCCTCGTAGGGATCTCCGCCTTCATCCGCATCCTCTTCGGTCTCATCCGCATTCTTTGCAGAACGTCTCTTCTCTTTCCGGTTTTTCACGCGGCGGTGCAGGCGCTTCGCAAGAACTGCTGCCGGCTTCTCACCAACAATGAAATTATCAAACAATGTCAATAACAGCGGCAGCACGGTCAGCACAAGCACAAGGCTGAAAAGTCCGCCTCGTCCGATCAGATGACCCAGATCCGCAATCGCCGTCGTGGACGAGATCATGTATACGATATAACCGGCCAGCGTGATGATGGAGCCGGAAGTAAAGATCGATGAGCAGGACGCCGCAATTGCTTCCACGCACGCCTTCTTCTTCGGCAACGTCTTTCTCTTTGCCAAATAGTTATTCGCAAGCAGGATCGAGTAATCGACGGTTGCACCCAGCTGGATACTGCTGACGATGATATAACCCATGTATACCATCTCAACGCCCTGAAAATACGGCATCGCCATGTTGATGAAGATCGCCACCTCGATGGGGATGATGACGAGAATCGGCACAACGGCCGACTTAAAGCTCATCATAACGACCAGAAATACACCTGCCAGAGACAGGACGTTTACATTTTCATAATCTTTTACGATAAAGGACTTGATATCCTGAGTGGACGGTGTCTCACCCACAAGATAACTTCCTTCCGGGTAATACTTCTTTACGATCGTCTGGATCTCGTCAGAATCCTTGAATGCCTCGGCACTCTCCGTCTTTGTTCTCGTATAGACTAACATCCGGCAATAGCCGTCTTTATGCAGCAGTTCCACCGTGGATTTCGGAAGGAATTCCTCCGGGATCCCTTCCGGCAGTGTATCTGCCAGAGCCGTCACGCTCTTTACATACGGGAGAGCCTTGATCTCCTTCGCCATGGCCCGCTCGTTGACCTCCGATGTATTCGGATAAAGTGCTAACAGCATATTGCTCCGTCCGAAGATCTTTGTGATCTGCTGGTCATCCTCATATACCTGGGTTCCCTCAGAAGCACCCATGGAATCGTTTCCGTAAAGGAAATCGTTCAGTCCCTGAGCCGTGTAGGCAAGCGGCGTCACAAGAACGATCACAGCGAACACGATCGGGCGGATCCGGTAGATCACCTTTCCGAGTCCGTGGAAATCCGGCATGAAGGACTTATGCTTTGTCTTCTCATTGAGCTTCGCGAATTTCAGGATCATCGCCGGCATGAAGAATACGACTGTCAGCAGGCTGAATACGATACCTTTCGCCAGAACGAGACCCAGGTCAAATCCGATCGAGAACTGCATCGTTACAAGGGCTAAGAAACCAACGACGGTCGTCAGGCTGCTGGCGAAAATGGAGTTGATCGCCTCCTGTACGGCATTGATGATCGCCTCCTCCTCGTTCATTCCCTGCTTCCTGTAATTCATAAACGCGTCGAGAAGGAAGATCGAGTAGTCCATAGAGGTTGCCAGCTGCAGGATGATCGACACGTTCTCTGTAAGGAACGAGACCGTTCCGATAAAGATGTTCGTTCCCTTGTTCAGCAGGACCGCAACGCCCATAACCAGAAGGAATAATATCGGTTCTGTCCATGCCGTTGTCGTCACGGAAAGCACTGCGAAGATCATGACAACTGCCACGACGAGGATCTTGCTCATCTCACTCTCCATGGACTCTGTCATGGATTTATTCTGGACTGCCATTCCGACGTAGCAGCCCTTATCTCCCAGAAGCTCCTTGATCTCGTCGATGGCCCCGGAGGTGCGGGTGGAATCACTTTCCTCCAAAAATGTGATGTCGTAGACCGCATTCCGGTCCCGGTAGTAATCTTTGATATCACTCTCGTTGATGAAATCCTCACCGGCGTAGATATTTACTGTGCTGTCACACCATAAGACCTGATCCACACCATCGATATCGGCGATTTCATCTTTATATTGCTTCGCCTCATACAGCGAGACATCCTTCACCATGACTCTCGCCGTTCCCGGATATCCGAACTTGTCACGCATGACGTCGAGTCCGATGGCCGATTCCGCCGTGTCCGGAAGATATTTCGTCAGGTCATAGTTTACATTTACAAAGTTCATCGTCAGCAGGGACAAGAGACAGCCGATTACAAAGACCGTCTCGATCCAGCCCCGTTTATGGATGATAAACGACGCGAGCATGTAGGAAAAACCGCCGCTCTGGTTCTTTTTCTTTTCTTTATGCCCGCGGATCGCGTTTTTTAATTTCTCTCCCATGTTTCCTCTCCTTATATTC
This sequence comes from uncultured Lachnospiraceae bacterium, assembly GCA_934370915.1. Lineage (GTDB taxonomy): Bacteria > Bacillota > Clostridia > Lachnospirales > Lachnospiraceae > Pilosibacter. The sequence goes on along the minus strand of CAKRNI010000003.1, from coordinate 18,506 downwards.
CCTGCCCGCGCAGGTCATTTTCCTGCTGCTCTTCGTATTTTAAATGTGCCCCGGTACATTCTCGCGCCTCGCGCGGCCGCTTGCGACACTCTGCATCTTCGCGCTCTCTTACCGCTCCAGAACCACCATGTAGTAGTCTTTTCCATCACGTTTTTCATGAGCAATGCCCATTCTGCGGTAGTATTCCAGAGAATATTTCTTATCGTCTTTTCTGTCAAACTTTTCCTGCATCCGTTTTTCTAACGAACAATAAGGATCGTAGGACTCTTCCGGTCCCCAGAGGTACATCTCAAAAAACACAGCGCTCTTTCTCTCCGGGAGTACAGTCTTTATGTAATCGCTCACGCTGCCCTCGCCCGGGATCTCCTGTTTATTCTTCGAATATCCCTTCTCCATAGCGGAGGAAAGTCTCGCCCCAGCCACATCACAGAGCTTCATATCTAAAACGAAGGTGGCACATCCGTCATAGAATTCCACATCCCCGTTGTCATAATCGTCTTCCGCTTCCGGATAAGCATCAAAAAACAGGTCACTCTTCTCCTCATTCATCTCATCAAAGAGCTCCTGTTCCTTTTCATCCAGTACGCATACCGGATACGCTCCGCCCCGTGTGTTCGGAGTTTTCCGCGCATAGGATAAGCTTCCATCTTCTGCAAACGTGTAACATGTCGTTTCGTCTTCTATAAAATCGGTGCTCCAGGTGCCGTTTCCCATGAGATAGTACCACTTTCCGGAAATCTGGTTCCATCCCGGTACCGCTCCCAAAGTCTCCGGAACCGCCGCATATGCGGGAACCGCTGCCAGCCCCGTGACCATGCAGAGGACAGCTGCCATTTTTCGTATTTCTTTCCTTCGGATCATTCTGATCGCCTCCGCCTTTTTCATTCCTTTTTTACTTGCAATATTATCTACGTTTATGTTAAAATACTCAAGAACCAGTTTTTGAAAAATGTGCCAAATGAGACAAAATCTCTGTTTTTGTCCAATTTGGAATGGATATAGGAGTTTTGTGTTTTATGTTAAGATTACCGATTCAGGAGGAGCATGTCTCCGTCCGCAGAACCTACCTTCTTTTAATGAAGGCGCTTCTGGATCTGCTTGCGGAAATGCCGTTTGAGAAGATCTCCCTCACCGATATCTGCCGGGTCTCCATGGTCTCCCGGTCCACGTTCTACCGGTATTTTGAAGATAAATACGACCTGCTTCACTACTGTGTAAAGATGTATATTGAGGGTCTCCGGCCCGTAGGGGACCTGATTTACTTTAAAAATATTGATTCTCTCCGGGTGTTCTTAAAATATCTGATCGATCAGGTAAATGAAAATCTTTCCCAATACCGGAACATCTATCAGACAAATAAGAACGGTTCCCTGATGTTTACGATCCAGGAGGATCTGGCAAAGATCCTCACTGAGGGAGGCTGGCAGGGTGAGGTGCAGGGATTCCGTTTAAAGATTCCGCTCCCTCTCTATGTTTCATTCATGTCAAGCTTTTACCTCACGACGCTAAGATCTTATCTTGAGCTTGCTGACGAATACGACGCCGAAACCTTTGTTGACAGTGTCTGCCTCTTTGCTCTTCGTGATTTCTGGGCGAAGGACTAAAAATGCCGCCTGACGTTTCTTTTTCAGATACGTCGGACGGCATTCTTTTTTCTACTTCATCTTTGCCCGTTCATCCCACACGGGAACGTCGGTTCCGGCGATCTTCGAAGTAAACGCGGTTCCATCGTTCTTCTCAAAGTGTTCCCACGCCCGGAGCACATACCTGAAACCGATGTACTGCAGCGGAAGGTTGCAGTATACCATAAGGATATTCGCGAAATCACTGAGATCCCACAGGGCGCTCAGATCCATTCCGGCGATGTTTGTGATAACGCCGAAGGAGATGACAAGCAGGCAGAGGACGCGGATCATATTGATAAACGCAGGTCTTGTGGAGATCCGGTTCGCGCACATTTCCGTGAATGACAAAAATCCCAAAAGGCAGGTAAAGGCGAACAGACCGAAGCAGACACTGACGAGCATCGTGACGAAATGATAGATCACACCATTTCCTGTAAGGGCACCACAGGATGCCAGAAATCTGTCAAGCTTTCCGAGTTCAAACCATGCGGCGCTGTCCTCCGTGAGCCAGACTCTTCCCATGACGACCACAAATCCTGTCAGGGTACAGATTACGATGGTATCTAAAAATACACCAAGTGCCTGAACACAGCCCTGATCACATGGGTGACCTGCATCCGCCGCCGCTGCCGGCATGGTGATGGTTCCCTGTCCGGCCTCGTTTGACATCAGTCCTCTCTTGATTCCCTGACTCAGCGCGACACCGAACGTGCCTCCAAAGACTGCTTCCGGGCGAAATGCCTCAGAGAAGACCGCAGCGAAGAACCACGGGATCCGCGGAATATTGAATCCGATGAGAAGGAGAACCGTCAGGATATAGATCACTGCCATAACCGGAACTAAAAGGTCCGTGACCTTTGTGACCTTCCTGATGCCGCCAAAGCTGATGACCGCTGTCGCCGCGATGAGAACTGCGAAAGAGATCCAGTACAGGGTAGAATTTGTCTCAATGACCTTCCCCGTAAATACACCCGCGATGGCGCCAACCGCAGAAATCGTATTAAATCCCTGAGCCGGGAAGCAGAGAAAGGCATAGACAATATAGAGAACGCTGAGTGCCGCTCCGGCCCACGCCGCGTTCTTCAAAAGTCTTCTTCCGTAAAACGGCAGTCCGCCCACATACTCGTCATCTTTTCTTTCCTTAAATATCTGGGAGAGCGTCGCCTCCACGAAGGCCGTTGCCATTCCGAAAAACGAGGAGACCCACATCCAGAAAAGAGCGCCCGGACCTCCGGTGGAAATTGCGCCGGTAACGCCTAAGATATTTCCGGGTCCGACACGCATCGCTGTTGACAGGAGAAAAGATGTGAGGGAAGAAATTCCCGTTCCACCGCTCTTCTGTCTCATCAGGACGTGAAGTCCGTAGCGGAATTTCCGCACCTGGATAAAGCGAAGCCGGAAGGTAAAATAGATTCCGGTCCCCACCAGAAGAATGATCGCAAGGCTGAAATTTCCAAGGATCGGGATCTTTCCATACCAGTCAAAATTCGTCGGAAAATCCCAGAACAGGTTCGAGACGATCTGGATCTTCCCGCATATGGCATTTACAGCCTGAAACAACGCTTCCATAGCATGTTCCTCTCTTTCACTTAATTTTCAACAGTCAGGATTCCTTTCAGCTTCCCATGGTCTCTGTGCAAGTTCAGATCTCCATCTGGATTTTTGTATTTATGCTGCATTTTTCAAGATCTTTGCCCGCAATTTTGTATATATTTTCATTTTATATCTATTGTCAGATATTTTCAAGAAGAATTTTATTCCGGCAGGCTCTCCGACACACAGAGTGCCCCGTAACCCAGCCTCGGATTCGGGTAGCTCTGCTCAGATGGAAGCCTCCTCGCTCCCTTTCTTAAGTACGCCTTCACTTTCTCCCCATACAGATAGGGATCATTCCCTTTCACGATCCCCCACTCCAGAAGAAGCGCCGCCGCACCCGTGACAAGAGGGGCGGCAAAGGAGGTTCCTGTGACCGGGGAATAGCCTCCGTCCCGGTCCGGCGCCATGATCCCCACACCCGGGGCGGCAAGATCCGGTTTCTGGAGCTGACAGATTCTGGTGTCCCCCCGTCCGGAAAACGGAGCATAGATTCCGGTCCTGCTGTCGTAGGCTCCCACCGTGACCGGGCGAAACGCCGTAGAAGGGATCGTCAGCGTCGTATCCGGTGATGGTTCCAAAAATGCCGTATCCCGCCCAAGCGCCGCAGCAGAAGGAAGCCAGAGATCTGCCGTTGTCTCCCCGGCCCCCGTTCCAAGGAAACGGAATGTCCAGATTCCGCTCTCTACATACATCCCTTCCGGCACAAACTCCATATAGATTTCCTGCGCTGCATTGAACGGGGACGGTTCGCCATAGTAGAGTAAGAGCTCCGTTTCCCTGACCCGGATTCTCTCCGCTCCCATGGACGGGACAAGCTCGATTTCTGTGCTGCCTGAGGGATCCCGCAGAAAGATCCGCATCCCATCTTCATAATTCTTCCAGATCTGCACCCCAAACCCGGTCTCGTATCTCCCGACGGAGAGCCGGATCTCCGTGATCGTTCCCGGCAGGACCGCAGGTCTCGCGTGTCCTCCGGAATCCCCCTCGTTCCCGGACCCGGTCACAAAGACAAACGGTCCCATCTGCGTCAGGGAATCGAGATACCGCTCTAAAAGCCCTCCGCCGTCATGGGAACCATATGTATTCCCGAAGCTCAGATTTACCGCCATGGCACGCCCCAGTTCCAGCGCTCTCCGCACCACAAAGTCCATCCCCCGCATAAGCTCCGTGGTCCGCGGAAAGCCCGCCGCATCCGGTATTCCGAGGCGGACGATGATCAGATCGCTCTCATACGCCGCACCGCGGTACAATCCACCACTCATTCGTCCATTTCCCGCAGCAATTCCTGCCACCGCCGTTCCATGACCGCTGGTATCTATGGAAGGTCTTCCGTTCCCATCTGCCCCTGACTCTCCTGAAAGAAGCTCATTGATCTCCTGCCTTTCATATATTTTTCCGGTAATCTGATCATCCAGACAGAGGATCCTCGTAGTCCCGTTCTCCGTTCGGAAATCTTCGTGAAAAATATCGATTCCCGAATCGATCACCGCCACCAGAACGCCTTTTCCCGTAAGCCCACCCTTTTGTGTCTGCACCGGAAGAAAACAGGAGGCTGTCTTTGCCTTATTCAGGGCAAAAAACAGCCTCTTTGGTTTTTCCGCATATTCGATTTCAGGGAGCGCGATCACTCCCGGTACATCTTTTTCCGGAACCCGCAGGATCGCAAAGCTGTTTAAAAGATACGTTCCGAGAGCATCCGGGAATCCTGCCTTTAAAGCATTTTCCAGATCCCCATGGTATTTCACGATGATCTCCCAGGTCCGTTCTGCCCTGTCATACCCCACCTTCAGTTCTTCTGTCCGCTCCCTCATCTCCTCCGGAACAGAAAGTGCCAGATTTAATAAATTTTCCGCCTTCTGATCTTCCATTCCTGCTGCACCACATCCATTTTTCTGTCTGCTTCAGCTTTCCGCACTGCCTCTGTCAAACAGATTCCTTCGGATTATTTTATGCGGCAGGCCTGAATTTGGGTTACCGTTTTCGCGAATAAACCATCGAAAAGCCCCCGGAGTCATAAGACCCGGGGGCTCTATACATATAGCACATTTAATCTGATTACTGTGCAGTTGTCATGCTCATAACAACACTCTCAAGAGCTGCTGCATTTTTTGTTCTGCCGGAGGTATAGATAACAACCATATATCCCCCCTGTTTTCTGCAGTAATATGCGTCTGTATTCTTCTTGCCGGTTACTGTAACTTTAGAGTATTCCTGATTTGCAACTGTAACCGTTACCGCCTGAGTTGCCTGACCCTTCTGGCTCTTCTGGATTCCGGCAAATGTATTGGCAAAGGTCTGTGCATCCATATCCGGCTTATTCTTCATATCAAGATAAAAGACTTCTAAACTACCGAAATCTGTATCCATACAAAGATCCTGTGTGCGGTACGGATTTCCAACCGGTGCATACTCACTTCCGATATATTCTTCCGCAACATCATCCTTGGTCTCAGTTGATCCAATAATCTGCGGAACACAGAGATTCGACCATGTATTGTAATATCTTCCACCCGTGATATGTCCCTTCGGCGCTGTCACCGCCGGTTCAACCCAGCTTCCATCCTCATTAAATGTATAATCCACGCCGCCAATATTTCTTGTTACGTTGGAAACCATAATCTGAGAAGACGGATCAATATAATACCATACCGTATTTCCGCGTCCATCGCCCTCTTCTGCTTTAATCCAGCCGGTTGCCAGATTTCCATCCGCATTGTAGTAACGCCAGTTATTATTTGCGTCGCATTCCCAGCCAAACTTTGTCTCACCTGTCGCTGTCTCATCAGCAAGAGCCGATACCATATTTACACTACCGATTGCTGCAGCCATAGCTGTCATAAGCATAATTTTCTTTAATTTCATTTGAGCACCACTCCTTCATGGATTTTTATCTGCTAACGTCATTATACAGGGATTTTCACGATAACGCAAGCGCTAAGAACTGGGAAAGGACGGGCTTCATGAAAACTTAAGAAAAAAGACGAAAGGTTTTGTCATTTCTTACAGGAACCTTTCGTCTTTCTATAATTTTTGCGTTTTCAAACCCTCCATCGGGAATAACCTGTTCCGGACATTGTCCCTTCACAGATCATCTGTGACCGGTGCGCACCGGATTACTTTCTCATAATGATCTCGTCTCTTCCCGGACCATTGGAAACCATCGTGATCGGCACTCCGATCTCCTCCTCGATGGTCTCGATATATTTCTTACAGTTCTCCGGAAGATCCTCGTAGTTCTTGATTCCGCGGATCTCGCACTTCCAGCCCGGAAGAGTCTTGTATACCGGTTTTGCTTTCTCAAGCTCCGGAGTTGTCGGGAAGTCTTTTGTTACCTTTCCATCGATCTCATAGCCTACGCAGATATGAAGCTCGTCAAGATATCCTAAAACGTCAAGAACCGTGAGGGCAACCTCTGTGGATCCCTGGATCTGTACGCCATATCTTGATGCGACTGCATCGAACCATCCCATTCTTCTCGGACGGCCTGTCGTCGCACCGAACTCACCGCCGTCACCGCCGCGGCGTCTTAACTCGTCTGCCTCTTCACCGAAGATCTCGCTGACGAACGCACCTGCGCCGACTGCGCTGGAGTAAGCCTTAACGACTGTTGTGATGTTCTTGATCTCGTACGGCGGGATGCCTGCGCCGATCGCGCCGTATGCAGCCAGTGTGGAGGAAGAAGTAACCATCGGGTAGATACCGTGATCCGGATCCTTTAAGGAACCGAGCTGGCCCTCTAAGAGGACATTCTTTCCTGCCTTGATCGCATCGCGAAGGTATTTGGAGGTGTCGCATACATACGGAGCGACCATCTCCCTGTACTCCATAAGTGTATTGAAGATCTCCTTCGGATCAAGAGCCGGCTGATGATATAAATGCTCTAACATCACATTTTTCAGTGTGCAGACGTTTTCGATCTTGTCCATCAGTTCCTTCTCATCACCGAATAACTCGTTGACCTGGAAACCGATCTTTGCGTATTTATCAGAATAGAACGGAGCAATTCCGGACTTTGTGGAGCCGAAGGACTTACCTGCCAGACGTGCTTCCTCGTAAGTATCGAATAAAATGTGGTACGGCATTAAGATCTGTGCTCTGTCAGACACGAGGATCTTCGGCATCGGAACGCCCTGGCTTGTCAGGTCGTTTAACTCTTTTACAAGGAACGGGATGTTTAATGCCACACCGTTACCGATGATGCTTGTTGTATGATTATAGAATACACCTGACGGAAGAAGATGAAGGGCAAATTTTCCGTAATTGTTGATAATTGTGTGACCAGCGTTGCTGCCGCCCTGGAAACGGACAATAATGTCGGATTCCTTTGCAAGCATATCTGTGATCTTACCTTTTCCCTCATCGCCCCAGTTGGCGCCTACGATTGCTCTAACCATGTTCTAATATCCTCCTTTGGACGTTTAAACGGAACGCGCCTCGCGCATTCCGGCGTCTTACGCAGTTGTACGTGTCATACTCATGACACTCCCATAGTTTACAACAAAATCATCCATAAGTAAAGACAATATTTATTATGAAGTCCATAATAGCTGATTATGGTTACAGCACACGGGCACTCCATGCCCGCGTACTGTAACAGGATTTTGCCGATGCTTCGCATTCCGAATCGGCAAAATCCGCGGCCATAACAGTATCTTACGGAATTTTCAGTTCAGAAAATTCCTACCCATGAAAAGTAACTAATTATGCACTGCAATTCATACAGGGCACGAACTGCAGCCGGAAAACATTTTATCCTATACTTTTCGTTCCCTTAAGACCTCCAAGAACCTCTCTCCTGCCGAGGAGATCGGCACCTTCTTATCCGTCACGACGCAGATCTCCCGCTCCGGCATCATCTCCCGGAAAGCAAGCTCAAAGAGCTCCCCGCTCCCGATCTTCTCCTTTGCGAACTCTTCCATCACGCAGCCGATCCCCATATTCCGAATCGCGAACTGGACGATCATGTCGCTGGTGGCCAGCTCAAACTCCGGTTCCAGAACGATCCCCCGCTGTTCCAAAAACCGGTCCATGAACTTTCTGGTACTCGTATCTTTTTCCAGAAAGATACAGGGAAGCTGCTCCAGCTCCCTGTACTCCATTCTCTTTCCCTTCAACGTCCAGAACTTATTTCCCGCCACAAAGGTATTCCGGATCTTCTTCACCTCGAAGGATTCCACCTCCGGTCTCGCGTCAAATGGCGTGCTCACCACACCAAAATCGATTTTTCCTTCATACAGGGACTCGATGGTCTCCGGTGTCGGCGCATTTGACACCATGACCTTGATATTCGGGTAGCGCTCATGGAAGGTCTCAAGGTACGGGAGCAGGTAAAACTGCAGTGTCATATCGCTGGCACCGATCCTCACCTCTCCCATGTCCATATCCACAAGACGTTTTAGCATCTCCTCGCCGTCCATGAGGTTTTCCATCCCGCGCTCCACATATGGATACAGAAGCTTTCCCTCTGTGGTGAGCCGCACCCCCTTCTGGGTCCGCAGAAAAAGCTTTGTGTTCAGCGCTTTTTCCAGCTGCTTGATCGCCTGACTCGCCGCAGGCTGGGAAATGCAGAGCGCCTCTGCTGCAGCGGTAATGCTGCCGAGGCGCCCTACATAGTAAAATACTTTATAATATTCCGTGCTGATGCTGCTCGCATGATCCATTATACGTTGATCTCCGCTTTCACTCCGAGAAGATCCGCGTTTTCTTTTAAGATCGGGCGGACAACCTCATCCAGGAACTCATCTACCTGCTTCGGTGCGCGTCCGACGTACTTCTTCGGATCCATCGTCTTCTTTAACTCATCAAGGCTTAAATTGAAGGACGGATCTGCCGCGATAAGCTCTAAGAGGTTGTTGTCCTTTCCTTCTACCTTCACATTCTTTCCTGCTTCCATGGAAAGCTCGCGGATACGCTCGTGAAGCTCCTGTCTGTCTCCGCCGGCCTTTACCGCATCCATCATGATGTTCTCGGTAGCCATAAACGGAAGCTCGGCCATTAAGTGCTTCTCGATCACCTTCGGATATACCACAAGACCATCCACAACATTTAAGTAGAGATCCAGAATACCGTCAATCGCAAGGAATCCTTCCGGAACAGAAAGACGTTTGTTCGCGGAGTCATCCAGGGTACGCTCGAACCACTGGGTGGAAGCGACGAGCATCGGGTTCATCATATCAGACATCACATAATTCGCTAAGGACGCGATACGCTCACTTCTCATCGGGTTTCTCTTGTATGCCATTGCGGAGGAACCGATCTGGTTCTTCTCAAAGGGCTCTTCCACTTCTTTTAAGTGCTGGAGGAGACGGATATCGTTGGAGAACTTATGGGCGCTCTGGGCGATTCCGGCAAGAACGGAAAGCACACGGCTGTCGATCTTTCTGGAATATGTCTGACCGGATACCGGGTAGCACTGGGAAAATCCCATCTTTGCAGCGATCCGTCTGTCCGCCTCGCGGCACTTCTCATGATCTCCGTCGAAAAGCTCTAAGAAGCTTGCCTGGGTACCTGTAGTTCCCTTGGAACCGAGTAATTTCATGGAACCGATCACATGGTCAAGATCCTCAAGGTCAAGGCAGAGTTCCTGTAACCATAAGGTCGCACGCTTTCCTACGGTTGTCGGCTGAGCCGGCTGGAAGTGTGTGAATGCCAGTGTCGGGAGTTCTTTATACTTATCAGCAAAATCAGAAAGCTCTTTCATCACATTGATGAGTTTTTTTCTGACAAGCTTTAATGCCTCCGTCATCAGGATGAGGTCGGTGTTGTCTCCAACGTAGCAGGATGTGGCACCGAGGTGGATGATTCCCTTTGCCTTCGGGCACTGGAGTCCGTAAGCGTATACGTGGGACATCACATCGTGGCGGACAAGCTTCTCTCTCGCCTTCGCCTCCTCAAAATTGATATCCTCGGCATGTGCCTTTAACTCTTCGATCTGCTCGTCTGTGATCGGAAGACCGAGTTCTTTTTCTGTCTCGGCTAATGCGATCCATAATTTTCTCCATGTGCGGAATTTCTTCTCCGGGGAGAAAATATACTGCATTTCCTTGCTTGCATATCGCTCAGAGAGCGGGCTCTGGTATCTGTCGTTCATGACAAAATCCTCTTTTCTAATTCAATGTTTTTCTAATTCAATATATTTTCACGAATTCTCCGCCAACTACGGAGCTTTGTGGAACGTTGAATTTCCCTGATTGTTATTATTTTTCATAACTTCCGCGGATATCTTCTTCCGGCGGATCCACCGGATACTCTCCGGAGAAGCATGCCGTACAGATCGAAAGTCCGTTTGCCATTTCACTTAAGCGCTCCATCTTTAAGTACGCTAACGAATCTGCTCCGATCACCTTGCAGATCTCATCCACGGTACGGTTGTGGGCGATGAGCTGCTCGCTGGACGGGATATCGGTTCCGAAATAGCACGGATAGAGGAACGGCGGTGCGGAAATCCTCATATGTACTTCCTTCGCTCCTGCCTCACGCAGCATATCCACGATCAGGTTGCTGGTGGTTCCGCGGACGATGGAGTCGTCGATCATAACGACGCGCTTTCCTTCCACGGCCTCTTTCAATACATTTAATTTAATACGGACTGCAGACTCACGGCTGCTCTGGCCCGGCTTAATAAAGGTTCTTCCCACATAGGAGTTCTTTACGAACGCCATTGCATACGGGATACCGGATTCCATGGAATATCCAAGGGCTGCGGCATTTCCGGACTCCGGAACGCCCACAACGATATCCGCGTCCACCGGTGAATCCTTCGCGAGGCAGCGGCCTGCGTAGATTCTGGAGTGGTATACACCGACGCCATCAAAGACGCTGTCCGGTCTTGCAAAGTAAATATATTCAAAAATACATCTTGCCTCTTTTTTCGGGTCATGCATCATGAGATTGGACTTGATACCATCTTTATTGATCGTCACGATCTCACCCGGAAGCACGTCGCGGACGAAGGTAGCACCGATCGTGTCAAGCGCGCATGTCTCGGAGGTCAGGATATAGGCATTATCACGCTTTCCGATACAGAGCGGTTTGAATCCCTGCGGATCGCGGGCACCGATGAGTTTTCTCGGGCTGCTGATCACAAGGGAGTACGCGCCCTTGATCTTTTTCATAGCGTTTGCCACGGCTTCCTCAGCGGTTCCCACCTTACAGCGCTCTCTTGCGATGTGGTAGGCGATGACCTCAGAGTCGATCGTGGTCTGGAAAATCGCTCCGTCATAAGCGAGCTCTCTGCGAAGCTCCGGCGCATTGACAAGATTTCCGTTGTGTGCCAGTGCCAGAGTTCCCTTCACATAATTTAAAACGAGCGGCTGTGTATTCTCGATGGTGCTGCTTCCGGCAGTCGAATACCGGACATGGCCGACACCGATGTTTCCTTTTAATTTTTCCAGCTTCTCGGAAGTGAAGACTTCGTTGCAGAGTCCCATCCCCTTACAGGCATTGACAACACCTTTCGGTCCGTATGTATCGCTCACCGCGATTCCGCAGCTCTCCTGTCCGCGATGCTGTAAGGCGAACAATCCGTAATAAATGGTTGATGCAACATCATTTCCGTCCAGATCGTACATTCCGAAAACGCCGCACTCCTCATGCAGCTCGTCTGTTCCCCAGTCTAAAGTAAGTGATTTCTCCATAAATGCTTTTCATCCTCTGATTTATAAGTTTTTACGATAAAACAGCAGTGTTTCAGTAGAAATTATAATACATACCCTATGGAAAATCAAGAAGAAGTTCCTCTCTCAAGGAGTCCTGTGGACTTCTTTGTGAAACCAGAACAAATTTCCGGCCTCTTTTTCAATTCCTATGCCATAAATTTCCCCCGCTGTCTCAGAGACAGAGCCGCCGGAAATTCCTGTATCCAGATCCGGCACAAGGTATGTTTTTTCTGTCATCCCGGCTTTCGTGCAAGAGTACGCAAACCAGAGAAGTTCCAGAAGCAGAAGGACTCTTGCCGTTTTCAAGGCTGCTTTTCTAATCTTTTCCTTTCGGTATCCGTGTCTCCACGGATGGTATGGCCGATACAGATAGCGGATGGCATTCACTCCTTTCAGAATTCCGGTTGAGCTTTCAACTCCCGCAGCTTACCTGATAAATGGTCTCAAGACACGTTTCTATTATATCTTTTTTCCAATATTTTCTCAACAGGAAAACTTATTATCCCTGCGTTTTTGCTGCCATATATAATAAAGCATGTGCCTTGGCACATTCTCGCGCCCCGTGCGGTCACTTTACATGAAAAATGATCCGCACATGGAAACTGCGGATCATTCTCCTCTTTTCTGCCATTTCGGATCTAAACTTCCGTCCGGATACCTAATTTGCCCGGGTAGTCTCCGCCGCAGTTCCATTTGTTCCGGCTGCGGTGGTTCCCGACATACCTGTGACATCATCTGTGAGATGATCGATCCCGTCACCCACATCATCCACCATATCCCGAAGCACTCCGCCGCTCTCTGCGGCTGTATGGGACGGGGCGCTTGTGCTCTGGTTCGTGCCGTTCGTCTGGCTTTCCACTGTGCTCCCCACTCCGGCACTTCCCGTATCCGGCGATGTGGTCATGTTATTTCCGTTTTTTCTCCCGCAGGCTGTCATGACGGCGACGGTCATCACAAGAACCGCGCATACCCTGATCCATCTGATTTTTTCCATAAAAATAATCTCCTTTCTACGGCTATTATGTGCCATAGAAAGGAGAAGTATTTTGGAAAAAAGTGGCTTAACCGATCACATCTGCCATATCATAAAGTCCGGCCGGCTTTCCTGCAAGGAATTTTGCAGCTTCCACCGCACCCTTTGCAAAGATCTCGCGGGAGTAAGCGGTGTGTGTGAAGGTGATGACCTCGTCACGGCCTGCGAACATAATATCGTGCTCACCGACGATGGTGCCGCCCCGCAGCGCCTGGATTCCGATCTCCTTCGGGTCTCTCGCGACACGTTCGGAGGAACGGTCGTATTTATAGTGGTAGCTGTTGTCAAGACTCTCATTGATGGCATCCGCAAGGGCAATGGCTGTTCCGCTCGGAGCGTCGAGTTTACGGTTGTGATGCTTCTCCAAGATCTCAATATCAAATCCTGCTGCCGCGAGGACCGGAGCGACCTCTTTCAGCGTCTTTATGAGAAGGTTGATTCCGATCGACATGTTCGCGGAGCGGAGGACTGCGTCCACCTTACCTGCCTCCTTCACATGGTTTAACTGATCCTCGGAAAGTCCTGTGGTACATAAAACCACCGGTACCTTTTTCTCCTCACAGTAATTCAGCAATCCGTCAACCGCCTTCGCAGTGGAGAAGTCAATAATAACATCTGCCTCCGGACACTCGGAGAGGGACTGAAACACCGGATATCCGGCATAACTTTCTGTGTTCATATCTACGCCAGCAACGATCTCGATCGCGTCATCCTTGGATACAATATCCGTGATCACATGACCCATCACGCCGTGGCAGCCATTCATAATTGCTCTGATCATGTTGTCTCCTCTTTTTCTTTTACAGAATACCAAAATCCTGCATTGCTTTCTTTAATACTTCCTGATGCTGCGGTTCCATAACCGTGAGCGGAAGTCTCGGCTCACCTACATTCTTACCCATTAAGTTAAGGGCAGCCTTTACCGGAATCGGGTTTACCTCGGAGAACAGCGCTTCGATTAACGGCATTGCCTTTAACTGGATCCGTCTGCTGGCCTCGATATTGCCCTTGAAGAACTCTGCACACATATCATGTGTCTGCTTCGGAGCTACGTTGGAGAGAACAGAGATCACACCCTTTCCGCCAAGTGCTAACATCGGAACGACCTGATCGTCATTTCCGGAGTATACATCCACATATCCGCCGGAAAGCTGAAGGATCTTCGCTGCTGCGGAGAAGTTTCCACTTGCTTCCTTGACACCAACGATATTCTCCACGTGTCTGCAAAGGTCAACGATGGTCTCCGGAGCGATATTCACGCCGGTACGGCTCGGTACGTTGTAGAGGATCGCCGGGATCTTGATGGCATTCGCAATCTTTGTGAAGTGCGCTTTCAGACCGTTCTGGGTCGCTTTATTGTAGTACGGGGAAACTAAGAGAACGCCGTCTGCGCCTGCCTCCTCAGCCTCGATGGAGAGATCTACAGCTGTCTGTGTACAGTTGGAGCCTGTTCCCGCTACCACCGGAATCCTTCCGTTTACAACTTCACATACAAAACGGATCACCTGAATGTGCTCCTCCTCGGATGTGGTTGCGGACTCGCCTGTTGTTCCCATTGCTACGATACAGTCTGTTCCAGCCGCGATCTGTTCCTCGATCAGGCTTTCCAGTACCTCATAATTTACTGCTCCATTTTCCTTAAATGGCGTTACAAGTGCTACGCCGGCTCCTTCAAAAATAGCCATACTGCGTCCTCCTCTTTATTTGTATAGATGAAATTGTCAAAAAAAGAAAGGAGCTGAAATCAAATAAGATGTCAGCTCCCGGATCTTCCAGATTAAGCAGCCCTCCATCTTTTTTTAAAGATGACAGTCATGCGGTTCTTCACCACATGCCCAGAAACGGGAAACTTAGGGACCTGTTTTCCTGTCTCTTCGGCGCCATCCCCTTTTCTCCGGCAGCCATTTCCCATCATCTGCCGGTCTACTCATGTCAGGCGCGACCTCTACTTATCATTTATGGTATCATCATTCCTGATGATTGTCAACGTCAATGTTTTCCACTCGTGCAATATCGGTCACATATCTCTCAATGCCCTCCGGACACACCCGCCCGGTCATGACCAGTTCCGTCTCCCCGTCTCTTGACTCAAGAAAATTCCGGAATTCCTCCTGCGAAATAATCCCCTGATCCACGATTCCAAGGATCTCATCCAGAATCAGGACATCACATTCACCGGTCGTCATTACCTTTCTGGCGAAATTGAATCCATTCCGCATGTTCATCAGTTCCTCTTGTTTCTGCTGCTCCGGAAGGTCCTCAAACCGTTCTTTGGAATGCTCAAAACGGAAGAATTTCAGATCCGGCTCGAGACGTTTCAGGACGTCCGCCGCTCCCTCTCCCAGCATACCTTTCAAGAACTGTACCATAATGACCCTTTTTCCGTGGAAAACGCCCATCATCGCATATCCCAATGCAGATGCGGATTTTCCATATCCCGGTCCGCAGATCACACGGACTCTGCCACTTGCCATGATTTCTCCCTCACTTTGTGTATACCGTCAGCCGAAGCTTTCAGGGCTTCTGTTCTGTTATATTATCACATCTTGATCCTGTTTGCAAGGGATTTACCCGTCCGCCGGAGCAATCACCCTGAACCGGATAAAGGAAGCTATGTACTGTTAAGGTACCGGACCGCCACGTAATTTCTACAATTCTGTATGATCCGCACATTCCAGCTTGCTCACGGATACCTCATATGCCACGCGCTTTTCGCATTCCGTCTCACTGACCTTTTTCGTGTACTCCCGGCTCTGAACACGGCCCCAGATCTGGATCCTGGTTCCGACACCAAACCCGGAAGCGTATCTTGCATTGCGTCCCCAGGCAATGCATGGGATATAGTCGGACTTGCCGTATGGGCGGTTCACTGCCACCAGAAGGTCTGCGATCTCTCTTCCGAGCGGTGTTTTCCGATAGACCGGTTCCTTACAGATATACCCGTCTAAGAAGATTTGATTCGTTTTTGTGTAGTCCGTGAACTCCTCCAGAAAACGGACTTCCCTGACAAACACAGACAATACCAGACGGTTCTTCGTACCCTCATGGCGGTTGTAGGACCGGAACTGTCCGGAAGCTTCTATCGTACAGCCCTGATAATCCTTTGTCACGTCGATCAGACGTTCCGATATCATAAGCGGAATCAGGTCCGCCTGTTCACTCAAACGGTTTACAAGGAGGTCCACCAGATAAAATCCCTCCCCGAACACGGCATGGCTGAATGTGAATCCTGAAACGATCGTTCCAATTACGGTTACTTTGTTGTTTTCCATTCCTTTTTCTGTCATTGTATTTTCTCCTTTTTGATTGTTTTTTCCGCTATACGGCTTTTTACCGTATATCTGTATGTAATTAGAACGGAATTTAGAACGATTTTGTGTCCGGTTTTTTCAGTTTTTTGTCGACGAAACCTGTACTCTTTTTCAGAATTCCGGCATGATCTTCTGTTTTTCCCGCAGATTCCTCCGAAAATGACATCACGGTCTCCCGTCTCAGCGATTTCATATGGTAATTTTCAGTTCAGGATCACCGCTCTTGTTATTTTTCGCTCTCCATGTTAAGATGTTGGGGTCGAGAGGTCTTTATGTAAAAGAAAGGGCATGACCGCTCAGGATTTCCTGAGTGATCGTGAGAAGGTCAAAAATTTTATGTTTCGTCTGCTTCTTTTTGGACGACAGGTCTATTTAAAATATTCCACGGACGAAATGTCTGTGTATGCCGCGCAGGCCTCATTTTTCATCATCATGGCTGCGTTTCCGTTTTTCATGGTGCTTCTTGCCCTGATCCAGATCGCTCCCATGATCCATGAAGCGGATCTTCTGCGGTTTCTGCTGCCAACGATTCCGGACCGGTTCCGGGGACTTTTCCTCTACCTTATGGACACCCTGCATTCTGACTCCCCCGCGGCACTGATCTCTGTGACTGCTGTGGCTGCGGTCTGGTCTGCAGCGAAAGGGATGCTCGGGATCGAGAAGGGGTTAAACCGGGTATTCGGCGTTACCTCCCCACGAAATTATATTCGCCGCAGGGCCCTCTGCAGCGTCTACACCCTGATATTTTCCCTGATGTGCGTAGCGAGCCTCGCGCTCCTTGTATTCGGAAGCTTTCTGCAGAAAATGCTGTTAAAATGGATCCCTGCCCTGTCATATCTGTCAGGGATGCTCTCCCTCTGCCGTGGGCTCGTGATGTTTATCATGCTGACGATTTTTTTCATCGCCTTCTACACAGCTCTCCCGCATCGGAAGCTTTCCCCCTGCGGGCAGATTCCCGGAGCGATGTTCTCCGCTGCGGGGTGGGCACTCACATCTCTGGCATTTTCCGTTTACTTCCGCTATTTCGGCTCATACGCTGTCACATACGGGAGCCTGACTGCAGTGATCCTTTTTATGCTGTGGCTTTATGCCTCGATCTGTATCCTGTTTGTGGGAGCGGAGATCAACTGGTTTTTACTGTTCTATAGAAAAAATGGACTGCCCTGAAGCCCCACGTCTGACGTGGAACTCAGGCAGTCCATTTCTCTTATAGTCCGTAGATTCTCTTTGCATTCTTATAAAAGACCCTCTCCCACTCTTCCTCCGGGATCAGCCATTTTACAACTTCAATGTAATCTCCATAATTCGCTAACGGCCAGTCGGTTCCGAACATGAACTTTTCATACTGGCTGCAGTAGGAAATCCAGGTTTTTAAAGCTTCAAAATATCCTCTCTGCTGTTCTAAGAGCTTCGGAAAATTGATTTTCCCCTCCAGAAGGCCGGAGAGATCCGTCATAACGTTCTCGTTCTTCTCCACGACGGCTGACGCATCCATGAGCCACGGATTTCCAAAATGACACATCACGAAAGTTACATCCGGATGACGGACCGCTGCCTCATCAAGAGTCAGCGGGTGGCTGTATTTTAAATAGGCGTGGGAACCGGCAGTCTGCCCCATATGGATCGCCACAGGCTTCTTATACGCCTTTGCCAGATCATAGACCGGCTCATACACCTCATCTGTCACATACGCCTTATTGTATCCCGGGTAAAGCTTGATTCCGACGCAGGCGCCCTTTTTTAAATTTTTTTCCACCTGATCCAGACTCTTCTTTTTATCAGTGTTCACGAGGAAATCCCGGTCGATTCCCACGCAGTATTTCAGAAATTCCGGATAGGAATGATTCTCAGGGTCCACGCCCCGGTTTCCCATGACAACTCCGCCCTCAATGTTATATTTCTTATAGACCGCCCTTAAATCTTCCTCTGTGTTTTTGTGCTCTGCCCGCACCGCGATCTCCTGAAAATAGGAATTCTCAGGCACGAAATGAAGATGTGCGTCAATGATTTTCATAGTCTTACTCCTTATCTCATCAGCAGCCTCTGTTTCCATATACAGCAAAAACCCCTGTCTCCAAGGGTTTTCGTTCTGTTCAGGGGCTTAGAAATATTTCTTGCTGCCCCAGAGATTGCACCGTTTCAGATCCAGATATTCTTGGTAGGCTTTTTCCAGAATCTGCTTCTCATTTGAGAACTTCAAAAGGTGATACGCCTCATAATATTTGTAATATCCGGAATCTACGAAGTATTCTTCGCGCTGTGGTTTACTGTAATAACTGTCCGC
>CAKRNI010000002.1 GCA_934370915.1 uncultured Lachnospiraceae bacterium | reverse complement strand
GGACTCACGGTATCATAGTGCCGGACTGCCGGTATCCGTTCCTTCGGAACAGGGGTACATTTGAAACGTAATATTCACTTTTATCTTTTCTGATTATAAATTTCTTTTAAATCCTCAATCGCAAGAACCGGATCCATCGTATGAAACATCATATAATTTCGTTTCATAACTTCGACTGCTGCTTGTTTATATATCTTTTTGCTGTCCTCACCGCTGTAATAATGCCAATAACGATAAATATAACCGATCCAATACAGGACATCTTTTGAAAATACTTCTCCGCCAATCAAGCTTTCTGTCTTGGCATTTCCGATAACCTCATCTAAAAGATATTCTTCTCCTGCCCATTGCATACGATTATACTCGGAATCCAATGCTTTTGCCGTCTCAGAATTCATAAACAGTTTAATAAACTCCATGCTGCCGTAATTATGATCCGCCGACAGTTCAAAAAGTCTTCCCTGTATATCACAAAGTTTCAAAGCTATCTCATTCATTATCTTCCTCCGGTTTTTGCATTATCCAGAATCTCATCAAAAAATAAACCTTCACGGCGGTAGTTCTTGCAGATATCGTTCGCAAGAGAAACTCCCCTTGCACGATTTTCCTCAGCAACTTCCTTAATAAATGCCCTCTCTAAATATGAAAGTTCTATTTCCGCTTCGATATGAATTGCATCACATCCTCGCTGCGAGACAGCAACATACTGACTTCCTAATTGCAATGCAGAAAGGCTGTGCACCAATGCTGCATCTGTGATATTTCCAATAAAGAAATTATCAATCACATAAAACATTCTGTCATTCGCAATGCTTCCAATAAGCAGATCTTTTCCTGCTGCCATATTTCGATACTTGTTATAAAATTCAGTACCCTTTATACTCTCCATTCTTCCCCTGTTATATGCTACAAGCATTGCCCACTCAATATCTGCTGGAATCGTTAACATTTCAAGTTTATTCGTATCGACAGAGACAATATAAAATTTTGATTTTTCATAGTCACAAATCAACGTCAGTGCCTGACTTGGATCCGTTCCCATATAAAAACCTCTGCCAAAATCGCATTGCTTCCGGCTTTTCGGTTCGATCATTCTCTCTATACCGGATTTCGATCCATGATAAAGTATCACCATTCCTTTAACAACTTCTATTTTTTTTGCCGCTTCCGTAATTTTCTCCAACGTCATATCATAAACTGGAACTGCCTGTGCCTTACACAACTCATACAATCTCATCTGCGCCAGTTTATTAGGAACAGCCCGGCCATTTTCCCAACGGTTCACTGTTGCAAAAGACACATTCATATGTTCTGCGAACTCGGTTTGACTCATGTTCAAATAAAGCCTAATTTTTTTTATCAAATTTTTCATGCTATTTCTCCAAAATATAACATTATTTATATAATTAAATATATCAAATATTATATCCTATGTCAATGTATCTACCGGAATCCACTTCATACCATGCAGTCAATATGTTGTCGTTTATTCTTTGCATCTTTTTTACTTCTCTCGAAACACGATAAATATCCGTTTCTAAATATTTTATGGGTAATTCTGATACCTCATTATGTTTTATATCTGGAACTAATAAATTGTTTTTATCTTCTTCTATAATTTTTACATAATTACTATACAATACAGGACACTCAGCCTTTAACAAAGCCACTACATTAGGATACACTATTTTATTAACCATATCAGATGCCCGATATCCTGTAATTTTCATATCATTTGGATTGATATACACATGATTAAAAAAATCAATATCTATAATGCATCCATGAATATTTCCACTACCACCAATTTTTTTAATTTTCTCTGCGATTTTTTCTTGATAACGTGTATATTTATCTAAAGGTTCCTTGATGATTTTAATCACTCGATCCATGTTACTAAAGAAATATTGTATATCATTTATCCGTAATTTCTTTAATGCTCCACCATTCAAAATACATAATTGATTCTTCTTTGATTGATGAATAAAGCAATAATAATTATTTTTCTTCAGCATATAAAGTACATAAATATCCCTTGTAAAGGTCATTTGAATATTCTTTCCATGCATAAAATCTTGATATTCTTGACTTGTAATTTTATAAATCCCATCTTTATAACTCGAAAAGCAATCATAGTCATTATCTATCAAGAAATTCTTTAAATGTACATCCTGATTATTATATCCAATTTGATTATCCGCATATATTCTTTGTTCTCCGTCATCAAAAAATATATTTTTGTGCGTATGACCACTTACGTATACAAACTTGCCATGGCAATCACTATTCATTGACCAGTCCTCTTTAGGCATATGAGTCAATATGATAGTATTCTTATCATTAAGAATATTGATCAACTTATTATATAAACTTTCAAATTTTTTACTTTCCTTAATTTCTACAGTTCTATCAATCGTGTTTCTATATAATCCGATATTGGCATTAAACTTCTCATTATATCCAGAGAATCCAATTCCACCTAATATAACTAATCTTGCACATCGAAGCATTTCTGAAATATCAGTATTCCTCATTTGGCATAGCTCATTATAGGATATAATTTTCGCATCAGCATGCTCATTTCTATAAAATAATTCATTATGTAATAAATACATATTATTTTCTTTTAATAGTTTTCTATATTTTTCTACAATTTTGTCCAATGTGAAATTTGGGAATTCCCACAGTTCATGATTACCAAGAATAAATATGAACTGTTTCCCCATGTGTTTATCAACTATATTTTTTCTTAACATCCTTACAAATAATTCGAATACAGAAAATTCTGCAGAGACGTCTCCTCCAATAAGTGTTAGTTCACTACTTTCACACAATATTCTATCAATAATTTTTTGCACTAAATAAATAACGTCTTCCTTTGATCTGCACTTCGCATCCATAATTTTATGCATCAAATGTAAATCCGAAATATAACTAATTCTTCTGCTTTTACCTAAATAGAAATTCTCAGTTCCTATAAACTCATCTCTCGATGTCTGTAGTATTAACGCTGTATCCTTTTCATTTTTCACAACCTCAGAGAAACCTCTAATAACATTCTTATTATATTTAAATTCATCATATGGAATTTTAAATTTATCACAAAGTTCACTAGTCATCTGGGCATCATGTAAATTTAAATTCGATATATCATTCAAGTATTTTAATCCAATACATAAAATAAGATTGGCATTTGATAAATTTCCTTTGAGAAAATATACAAAATCAAAGAAATATTTAAATTTATGGGGCCTTTCTTTAACCACTTGTTTGGCAGTATTATACCAAGTTTGTTCAACCCAGAAATATCCATCTTTATATATCTTATTTATTTTGTAACTTACATTTTTGTTTTTCATCGGTAGTTTTGTTGTTATATCTATTTTATATTTATCAAATTCTTCATTCAATTCAAATGCATTTGATAAATCACAATTTCTCAAATCTCCATTTCTATAGTTAATAAAATCATTAAATTTTTCAAAAGCGCGGCATATATAAATCGGATATTCCTTTTCTAAACGTTGTCCACTATTACTATTTGTATATCTACTAATACATGTTATTTCATAATAATAGTGTGTAAAATTGTCAAAAATGCATTTAACATCTTTTTCAATGTTATTATCATTGATATCTTTTACAAATTCTTTTAATTGCTTTTTATGTTTTGCATTAGTGACTTCCGTACCCTGAGAATAATTATATTCTGCAATCACATCCTTAGGGTCAAAAATAAAGCATAATCCTTGAACTGTATTAAAATCAATATAACAGTCATCCGATAAATACTTCATAAGTATTCTCATTTTTGACTTACTATATTGGTTGCAATAAGCATATTGATAAAAGAAAAAGTAAATCAACAGGTTCTGAGACAATGCTGTTTTTTCATATTCTTTACATACAACTTTCAACTCATCGTAATTAGTGCAATCATTGAAGGTATTTATCCATTGTTTAACTTCTCTTTTATTTTTTTCACATCTGTTATATTCATCAATATCTCTTTGTAATACAAGCTCCGCATAATCATCAATCGTTTCAGTTTGAAAGCATATCTTACTTTTTAATTTTTCTATATTTAAGTGATATTTCTTCAAAATATCTTTCGGAAATTTATATTGATAGTAACAAGCGTTATCGTACACATCACCATCTAAAAAGTTATAAAATTCTTCAAATGAACCAAACAATTTTTCATCTTGATGAAGTTCATCTCCATTGTCGCCTGTGTTTTCCCATTCTTCGACAAAGAACACTTGTCTGATAACATCAAATCCGCGTCTACCAGATCTTCTTAAATTGAGTTTTCTTTCTTCTCTAATAATATCCATATTCTGTTGATATTCAAATGGAATTTCATTTATTGATAATTCACTATATTTCAATTTCCCTATGATGCTTTCAATTTCTTTTCTCTTATCACATTTTTCATTTAATAATATATCTGAACTTGATTGCTTTTTCAAATTGAAACCCCTCTTTTAGATCATACTCGTCAAATTGTTCGCTTACATTTATATTATACACTAACCTGTCCCGTAACATGAAGAGGATTTATCCATAAAAATAGCGCATTACATTCATTTTCCTGCTTATGAATAATGCGCTATTAATATCATATGCTTTTATTTCTTGCTCTCAGCCAACTCCCCCAGCTTCCCAAGCAATTCCTTCGCTTTCTCCATCATCGGCTCGCAATCCTTATGCTTCTTTCCCTTATCCTGATAGAACAGCACCGGCTTTTCGCCCTGTGCGAAGCGCAGAGCAGTCTTGTACTCAGTGATGAGGGCCGGGATCCCGGTGACATCGAGCTTTGCCTTCGGGTAGAGTTCGATGCGGATCTCCTGGGTGTTGATGTCCACCTCGGTCACGTAGGCGCGGTGGGCCATGGCTTTTAATTCCGCTACACGCAGCAGGTTATCCACGGATTTCGGAATATCGCCGAACCGGTCGATCAGCTCATCCTGCATATCCATATACTCGTCATCCGTCTCGATGGCAGAAATTCTCTTGTATACATCAAGCTTCAGATACTCATTCTTGATATATCCGTCCGGAATAAACGCGTCGATATCGCAGTCCACCACAGTCTCAAAGGTCTCTTCCTCTTCCTGTCCGCCCTTTAAGGCAATAACCGCCTCGTTGAGCATCTTGCAGTAGAGGTCATATCCGACTGCCTCCATGTGTCCATGCTGCTCCGCTCCGAGGATATTTCCCGCACCGCGGATCTCAAGGTCACGCATCGCGATCTTGATTCCGGATCCCAGCTCCGTGAATTCCCGGATCGCCTGAAGACGTTTTTCCGCGTCCTCCTTTAACATCTTATCCCGTTTATACATCAGAAACGCAAAGGAGGTCCGGTTGGACCGTCCGATCCGCCCCCGGATCTGGTAGAGCTGGGAAAGTCCCAGACGATCCGCATCCTGAATGATCATCGTGTTGGCATTCGGAATATCCAGCCCCGTCTCGATGATCGTTGTAGACACGAGCACATCAATATCGCCGTTGATGAAATCCAGCATGATCTTCTCGAGCTGATGCTCATTCATCTGACCATGGGCAAAGGCCACATTCGCGTCCGGCACGAGAGATGCCACATGGTTTGCCACCTCGTCGATGTTGTTGACGCGGTTGTATACATAGTACACCTGCCCGCCGCGCCCTAACTCTCTGTGAATCGCTTCGCGGATCATCTCATCATTGTACTCCATGACATAAGTCTGGATCGGAACACGGTCCACCGGCGGCTCTTCAAGAACGCTCATGTCGCGGATCCCGATAAGGCTCATATGCAGAGTCCGCGGAATCGGCGTTGCTGTCAGGGTCAGAACGTCCACGTTCTGCTTCATCTGCTTGATCTTCTCTTTATGGGTCACACCGAACCGCTGCTCCTCATCGACAATCAGAAGTCCAAGATTCTTAAACTGCACATCCTTTGACAGGACTCTGTGTGTGCCGACAATAATGTCCACATACCCCTTTTTCAGTCCTTCTACCGTCTTCTTCATCTCCCCCGGTGTACGGAAGCGCGACATCATGTCCACCCGCACCGGAAAATCCTTCATTCTCTGGACAAAGGTATTGTAGATCTGCTGTGCGAGGATCGTTGTCGGAACCAGATAGACCACCTGTTTTTCTTCCTGTACGGCTTTAAAGGCTGCCCGGAGCGCGATCTCCGTCTTTCCGTAGCCCACATCTCCGCAGATCAGGCGGTCCATGATCTTTTTGCTCTCCATGTCCCGCTTCGTATCGTCGATGGCAGTGAGCTGGTCGTCCGTCTCATCATAGGGGAACATCTCCTCAAATTCCTTCTGCCACACCGTATCCGGTCCATACTGGAAGCCCTCCGCGTCCTGACGCGCCGCGTAGAGCTCCACAAGCTCCTTCGCGATCTCCCGGACTGCCGTGCGGACTTTTGTCTTCGTCTTTGTCCACTCGGTCCCGCCAAGCTTATTTAACTTCGGAACCTTCGCGTCAGCCCCGGCATACTTCTGGATCCCCTCCAGGCGGGTCGCCGGAAGATAGAGGTTTCCGCCGTCACCGTACTCGACCTTGATATAGTCCTTGATGACATGATCCTGCTCGATCTTCTCGATTCCCTTATAGATACCGAGACCATGGCTCTCATGCACCACGTAGTCGCCGACGGAAAGTTCGGAGAAGCTGCTGATCTTCTTTCCCTCGTAATTGTACTTTTTCCGCTTCTTCTTCCGTTTTTCCACGCCAAACATATCGCCCTCGGTGATGACGACGAACTTGATCAGCGGGTATTCAAAGCCCTTGTGAAGCTTTCCGTAGGTGACCAGGATCTCCCCCGGAGCCACCGGGCGCCCCGCATCCTCCGGGCAGAAGGCACGGAGATCATACTCTCTCAGATCCCCTGCAAGACGGCTCGCCCTGGTTCTGGACGCGGAAAGGAGAACGACACGGTAGCCGTCCTTTTTCCATTTTGTGAGGTCCTTGATCAGGATCTCGAAGCTGTTCTGATAGGAGTTTAAATTCTTTCCGGTAAGGCTGTATTTTTCTTTCACCGTCATACCGGGAAGCCGCTGGTCAAGCCCTGTCATGAAGATCGAGTGAGGCGTATGGCACTCCGCCAGCACTGTCTTTGAGGAAAATAAGAGATCCGCCTGACCCGGCAGGATGTAGCCCTGCTCCAGGCGGTGGGACATGCTCTCGCGGAACTCGGTTTCCACGGTCTCCGCTTTTTCCTTCATGCGCTGGGGCTCATCTAAGATCAACGCGAGACCAGCTGCCTGTTTCTTTTCGGATGCTTTTCCGGCTGCCCCAGAAGACACTAAAGTGACCTTAGCGCCCACTTCTTTCATATAGTCAAGAAATGAAACCGTATCCCTACAAAAGTACCTGATATACGCATCCAGCGTCTGGACATCAAAGCCCTCCTTTAAGGATTCCACAAGCTCCCCGACAGCCCGCCGGATCCGCTGTGCCTCCTCCGGCTTTTTCTGGTCCCGGAACGCTTTTTCCTGCTTTTTCTCGTCGGCTTCCAGGCGCAAAATTCCCTCTTCGATATGTTCCTTCGTGAGGATCAGCTCCGCCGCCGGGTAGATCGTAACCTCGTCCATCTGCTGGATCGATCGCTGGCTCTCGGCATCAAAGGAACGGATGGAATCCACCTCGTCGCCCCAAAGCTCGATCCGGACCGGAACCTCCTCCGTCAGTGGGAACACATCCAGAATTCCACCGCGGACAGAAAACTGTCCCATGCCATCTACCTGTCCCATGCGCTCGTAGCCCATTCCGGTGAGAAGATGCTTGATCTCCTCCATATCAAGCGTCTGCCCCACCATGATATTCAGGCAGCTTTCTTTGATTATGGAAAGCGGCAGAAGATGGTCCATCAGACCATCCACCGTTGTCACAACAACTCCGCCTTCATCTTCCAACAAATGCTTAAAAACCTGCATTCTCTGTCTTGTCAGAAGATTTCCGTGGATATCCGAGCTGTAAAACAGAAGATCCCTTGCCGGATACAGCCAGGTATTCGGCTCAAAATAGCTGAAATCATCGAAGATCTCCTTCGCGCGGGTATCGTCATAGGTCACGACGAGCCGCCACGGATTGTCCTTTGAGAGTTCATGCATCACATGGACCTTCTGGGAATCCGTCACGCCGCTGACCTGGACCGGGCCTTTTCCCTTGTCCAGATCCTGCTTCATATCAGTATACTCCGCCAGATCTACGAGCGGATTTGCAAAAACTTCAGCCATGGTTCCTCCTGTTTTTTGTTAGCTCTGAATATTTCGAATTGCAGATTTTTTTGAAATAATTTTAATTATCAAGTAAATATCTTACAGCGTCATACTCAACAATGATCCATGCAGGATTTTACCTGTAAAATACTATTTCTCTTCCTTTTTGCGGTTATGATCATTCATCGCCTGCGCGATCCCCACATTCACGATCTCGCACACCGCGTCCGCCGCTTCCTTTACCGCGTCAGTCATCGTCGCCTGTTCTTCCTTTGAGAAATGCCCCAGCACATAGTCCGCGAGGTCCATTCGGGACGGCTTCTCACCGACTCCGACCTTCACCCGCGGAAATTCCTGTGTCCCAAGATGAGCGATAATGCTCTTGATTCCGTTATGTCCGCCCGCGCTTCCCTTCGCGCGAATCCGTAACTGTCCCGGTGCCAGGCTGATATCGTCGTACACGATCAGGATGTCCTCCGGATCTACCTTATAATAATCCGCTGCCGCGCGGATGCTCTCCCCGCTGGAATTCATATATGTCTGCGGCTTCATGAGAATGACCTTCTCCCCGCCGATAACGCCTTTCCCACAGAGCGCCTTGTGCTTTTTCTCTGAAATATCAGCCCCGATCTTCTCCGCCAGAGCATCCATCACCATAAAGCCCGCATTGTGTCTTGTATTTTCATATTCCTTTCCCGGGTTCCCGAGACCTGCAATTATTAACATTTTTATCTCCTTTTCAAATTTCCGCTTGCCGCCAGGTATTCCCTTCCGCGGTCAATGCGGAATCTTATTTTTCAAAACCGCAACGCATTTAAGGGGCCTTTTTCCAAAGTCCCCTGATTTCTACATTTTATCAGTTTTGAACGTCCAGTGCAAGGGGCAGTTATGACAAGAATCTGCCGCCAGCAGCTCCGTCATGACACCCATTCAGTCCATGATCACAGCCGTTAGCGGCAGATTCTTTTATATCCTATACTCGTTTTTCATACTCCGGCAGATACCCCCTGATGTACCGTCCGAATCGTGCGGAATTTGCGCTTTTGCGCTCCTTCCTTATGTATTCCGCGTCATGGAATGCATCCACCAATACCTTACTATATTTTAACCGTTAATTCAATACTTTTTTTCTGAATACATATCCAGAGTTTATTTGTTACTGTATACGGGTAGGAATTTTCTGAACTGAAAATTCCGTACAATACAGTGGTGGTAGTGGATTTTGCCGATTCGGAATGCGAAGCATCGGCAAAATCAGTTACTGTTTGCGCAAAGCGTGAACAGTAACGTTTATTCTTTCTCCAGGATCGTATATTTCCGCTCCATCCGGACCGGGTGCATACTCTCCTTGGTCCGCCTCAGATTCTCGAGTCCCATATCGTCTTCCCGGTTCACAAAACCGGTCTTCGGATAGGAATAAAGCAGAAACTCTTTCTCCAGATAGTTATATAATCCGCGGAGCTCCGTGTTTGCTTTTTCCACATGGGTCACCGTCATGTCCATCTTCCGGCATTCCGTTCCCATAGAAAAGGCTTCCAGAATCCCGCCTACCCGGACACCTGCGATCGTGATATCTGCCTCCCTGCAGAGCCGGATCGCCTCCCGGATTCCAGTCTCCTCACTCTCCAGACGATTTAACGCATCATCACTCTCCTTTTTCGATGACCAGTGATCGAGGAACTCCAGAATCTCAGGCTCATCTTCCGGTCCCAGAAGAACAAACTCCGCCTTCTCCCCGTAATCCCGCAGAAATCTTGAGATCCTGTTTTTCATTTTCGAATATTTCCGCCCGGGAAGCAGACGCATCTCATCCCCGGAATAAATATAGTCAAAACTGTCCCTGTCCTCCACGACCTCATAGCGGGATGGATCGGGATCGATTGCCGCAAGTGCTTCCTCATCCACCAGATACATATGCATCTTAACGCCGGTTTCTGTAAAATGATCCTGAAGCCGGAAAAAATTTTCCCGCATATACTCGATTTTACAAACTGGAAACATCGTCGCCTGATCATCATAGTCGATCTTCTGAAGCCAGAGGATCCCCCGTTCATCTGCAAAATATTTTGTCTCATAATATGGACGCCACAGCAGATGATATGCCAGATGTGACTCTGCACAGCCGGTAGGTCTCAGGGAAAAGTATGATTTTAATTCGATCAGCCTCTCCCCTGTAAGTGTTTCAAATTTTATCATGATCCGGAAACCTCCCCAGAGCCGACCTTTTCACCAAAAATAACGAAGATCACTGCCGCCGCAAGGATCACGGCTCCGGCGATCGTGAGTCCCCATGCGACTCCATTTACATAAATAATACCAAAGATGAACGATCCGAATACCTGAGACATATTCTCGAACAGGCTGTAGACACCCATTGCCTTATCATATCCATAGCGCTGTACTTCCTTCATATCCGTATAGTAAGTGGACTGTGCCGGGAGTCCATAGCTGTCCGAAACTCCCAGAAGGATCAGCAGAACGATCAATGTCGGAATTCCCGGCCATACCGCATAGAGCAGGAAGGCACCGGCATATAAGACTGCCGCAAGAGCCAGAGATCCTTTCTGACCGATTCTGTGTGTCAACTGCTTCGTCAGGAAATTGCCGAGGCAGATAATACAGATTCCATTGATCAGGTAAGAGTATCCGATATTCGTCTCTGACATGCCAAGCTCCTCTCCGAGAAGCGGATAGAGATACGCCAGGAAATATCCACCCGCAACGACCGGGATCACAATTCCGATAAAGTAGAGAAGTACATGAGGTGACAAAAGGAACTTAACAGTGGACATACTTCCCTGAAGGTTTTCCGCTGATGCTGCCGCTTTCGTCTCCAGAGTACCGGAGATTCTCTTCTCCCCGCTGCCGTCAAAAATATACAGCGCACTGAATAAAAGGGACAGAATGCTCATGATTCCAACGATCATGAGAGCAGACCGGTAATTCATCCAGTTGATCAGAAATGCACCGAATACAACGCCGCAGTTTACTCCGCTCAAGGATGCCGCCGTATACCCGGTAAATCCCTCGCTCTTTTCCTCCGGATCTTTCTCCGCGATCATGACCTGAATGATCAGAAGAAGGAAGCCCCAGCCTGCTCCCATCACACCATTTCCGATAATAAACGAGGTGATCGTCGGAACCACCGCACGCATGCAGAGTCCGGCAACAAATAGAATACTTCCAAACAGAGCCGTTTTTCTTCTTCCGATGCTGCGAAGGACCGCGGAACCTCCGAAGGATGTCAATGCGCCAAACAATACCTCCGCCGACAATGCGATCGAGACGAGAAATGCCGGAGACAATCCGAATACAGACTCCGTCTCCGCCTGTTTCATAATATAGATCGGCAGGAATGCCTTCGGAATATTGGTGACGAAAAAGATCAGGAATACCTGAATCCGCAGCATGGAGACCGGAATACAGGTCTTATCGCCGCCTGCCGCCAGAGCCGCTCTCCTCTTTTCCTGGCCCTGTCCAAAGATCAGAAGTTCCGACACAATGAGGATCATGGTAACCGCCAGAGCCGCCGCACTCGTCATGACCTCCCGGACCATTTTCCAGTTGTCCTGCTGGAAGTTATACAGATCTGTTCCGACTTCCATGATTCCCACAGCCTCACCTCTGGAGTTCAGGATCGGGGAATTTGTAAATATGAAACTTCCTTCGCTGCTGGAAAGTCCCATATATGTCATCTGTTCGTTCGTCTCAAGAATATGTTGCTCGTCCGATCCCTCAAACGACCAGTCATACGGGTAGATTGCTCCGACGTAATCCTCAATGGAGTATGTGGAGGTGATCATTCCATCCTGGATCCGGTAGATCACGCAGTAGAGATCATTGATCTGCATGTTCCCGGAAGCAAAGATCGACCGTGCGATGGAACGGATCGTCTGATAGTCCTCGCCCTCATAATCCTGAATCGAATGGATCCTTTCAAGTTTATCTCCCGGGATCAGCTGGGCAGCAAGACCGGAAACACTGGTCGTTCTTCCTGTAATTTCCTCCGTCATACGGGCCGTCCAGTCTTTCAGAACGATCATGGTAAAGAGTGCTGTGAGGATTGCTGTTCCCGCCAGCATTCCCGCCACAATATGTATAAACTGGTCTTTACTCCTGAATACACGGTAAATGCCATAGATGAACAGGACCACACAGCCCAGAACGCAGATCGCAGCGCCAGCCCATACCGCGCAGACCTGCATCTTTAAAGCTCCTGTCAGTGGGAACTCCGTCAGATATTCTGCTTCTGCTCCCAGATCTCCGACGATCACACCGTACGTATCCGTGGTTGCCAGACAATCTCCCATATCAAAATTATAATAGATCGGACTTTCTCTTAGTTCATCCTCACTCAGTTCCTGTGGGGCTGCACTTCCTGTTGTATTCATGACAAGAACCGCATCCGTTTCATTCTCCACCCGGTAAATTCCTCTGGTACCGATGTCCGCAAAATATAATTCTCCATCCCGAGAGTAATCTATATACCATGGAATCTGGAGCTTATTATCGTCCGCTGAATAAACTTTCCGGAATGAGCCGTTCTCCCGTTCCTCATAGATTTCTCCTGATTTTGTCAGATACGCACAGAAGCCGGTTGCCGGGTTGATGGCAAAGTCCACAAGATACTGTTCTGCCTCTTCATATGGAAAATGGCGCAGCTCACCGTCCTGACTCATAATGGAAAATCCATCTCCGGTAAACTGGAACCAGACGATCTTTCCATCCAGTCCATCGATCCTGTTGATCGCATTCTTGTAGACGCGCTCGTTTTCGTCGTACCGGATATCAGACACGACCTGAACCATCTTCCCGTTTCTGTCGTACTTTAAGATCCGTTCCTGCTCCATCTTCCGGCTTCCGGTACGCCGGACATCCAGAAGATAGATGCTGCCATCCTCTCCTGAATACATCTGCTTCGCATCATAAAATCCATTCTGGCTTCTCGTTCCATTTAAAACAAACTCGATCTGCCGGTCCTGATTAATACGGTAGATCCTGTTTCCTGACTTGTCCGCCACCAAAAGGGAATGATCTTCACAAGTGATCACACGGTATACAGTATCCGCCATCACTGGGTGAAACGGATTGATCTCCAGCAGTTTCCGATTCCACCACACTGCAGTCATCAGAACCAGCAGGAGCAGGATTCCGGCTTTCCATCTTTTTTTCATATTCATCCCATCCTTTCCACTGACACCTGATATCTCGTTTTCAGATAATATGGTGCCAGTCTCCTCTTGTAGTTTCTGAGTCCTTCCACTCCCATATCCTCAGTATAATTGATATACCTCACATGTTCCGGAAGCTCTTTCAGCAATTCTGTCTGCAGGTACTCATCTAACCCCCGGTAACCCCGGCAGTTCTTTTTAAACAGGAATACAAAGGTATCCCCCTGTATGATCCCTGCCGCGTAACCGATGTCCTCTCCGTTCGAGCTCACAATGATCCCATGCGTGCCTTTCGGATCTGACGCCTCCAGAAAATTTGCTATCGTATCTTTCAGGCATCCATTCGTACAGGACGGACACTGATGATAACGGCAGAATGCCCGGTTCACGATATCCCTGCAGGACGAAATATCCAGGATCTCTGTATGCCGGACAGATGGCTGGTAATTTCTGATAAAATATCGTTTATTGTAGCGCTCTCCCGGCTTTTCAAAGGCCTGTTCCAGTTCCTCCCGCCGATAGATATAATCGCTGTAGGCTTCATTCGATGAAATCCTGACCCGGTATCCGGAAAGTCCGCGATACCAGAATATCTCTTCCTCCCTGACATCCCGAAACAGGAGCTCCTCTCCGTCTTTCCGGCTCTCCCCATACAGCTTGTCTATCAGTCTCTGAAACGATTCCCCACTATAAATTCCCAGAGGCATATAGAGATAGGATTTCTTCTCTATCCGGTCATAGATCCTGATACAGAGGTAATCCTCTTCGATCCGGTATTCCGCTGCACAGACATCCTGCCACGCCAGAATACTTTCCACGGATATCGTGGACGGAAAAATCCCGCCCATTCTGCTGGCCCGTTTTTCATATTCTTTTTTTACGGAATTTGTAAACACACAATACCCCGACATTCTCTTTCTTCCATCAGAAATCCTCGATATACACGTTGATCTCCGATGTATCCTCCTTCATATAATACTTGTTGCAAAGATACAGGTATTCCCTCGCCGCGTAATCACCCTGGGAAACCTTTAATACCTCAACAAAACATCTTCTCGCCTCATAAAAGCGTTTTGCCATAAAATGCTTCACACCGTCCTCGAAGTTCTGTTTTGTATATTCCTTGATCTCCCGCAAAGCCTCATCGTCCCCATCATAAACATCATAGATCTTCTCCAGGGAATCCGTGGCGCTGACATGGATCATTCCGAGGATCCTCGCGTGATAGCGGCTGTCAAAATTCGGAATCCGGCCGACTGCCGTTCCTGTCACAAGAATTCTTGCCTTATATTTTCCGGCAACCTTTCTCAGATAATCGACCATGGAGATCTGCTCCGACAGCGTAACCTCTGAAAGTCTCCGGTCATGTCCGACGATTCCTACCATCTGGCTCCCGATGGAGATGGCAAACGCCAGCTCTATGTCCGCAAATTCAGGCACACGTCCTGCTTTTTTTTCTTCATTTAACTTCTGGCAGATACTGATGGCACTGTCCAGGGCATTCTTGCCGACTTTTGTATAGATTGCACTGAGTCCCCCGTTAAAGTAGGAATCCACTACGCCGTCCTTTTCCATAATAACCGGCACACTGAGCTGATACACACGATTCAAAAAGCCAAACAGTTTCCCGGCGTCCATCTGTCTCGTTTTTTCTTCAAAATTGTTGATCTGCATCCGCAGAACCTCAAGGGGAACCGTGCGGTTATCCCCAAGCTTGATCTCTTTAATGCTCTTTTTCCCCAAAATCTCAAAGATTGCTGACGGAACGAACTTATAATATCCATCATTCAGATCCATAATCTCCTGAATATGGGATCCAATGTTAAAGGACATTCTGTTGAATACTTCCGATATCTCCCCAATCTCATCCCGGCTCTTAATTGGTACCTGCACACCGAGTTCCCCGTCTGCCATCTTTTCTACACCGTTTTTCAGGACACGCACAGGCGAGATAATACTGCTGTTCACGAGTACGAGAAGTACCAGAAAACATCCCGTTATCAGCAGTGCCATGATGACCAGCAGATTCTTGAGGCTGTACTTTAAGAAAGTCTGGATCTCATCCATCGTAAAGTCCACGCCAACGACAGCTACCGGTGTTCCCGTATGATCTTTTACCGGCACATATGCCGATGCCAGATATCCTAACTGAGTCATGGTCGGCTCCAGATCGCTGTTTGGCTCTCCGGTGGCCATCGCTTCCTTTGCCAGCTTAAAGTTCTCATTCCAGTCACCCCGGTCTCCAAGCTTTGCCAGATAATTTGTCTCGTTTGCCGCCGCCGCATCAAACAGATAAACCGTTGAATCCTCGGACACCGGCTTCACTACATAGAGATACAGCACTCCGGACTGCTCCTTGATGTTGTCCAGAATTGCTTCCAGCCGGTCATATTCTTCATCTCTTTCCCGTGTAATGCTGTATCGGACCAGCTCGTCTCCGTCCAGATAAGATGCCGCAAGCTTTGCAATCGTCACTGCTTCACTGGCGTACCGTTTCATCATGGAGCTGCGGTATGTACGGTATGTCACTGCGCCCACCGAAAACATGATGATCACGGCAAAAAGCAGAAACAACACTGCAAATTTTGCCCGAAGGCCAAAGATCCGTTTCTTCATAATCTGCTCACTTCCTAAGTTTTAAGGTATCTGTATGTTTGTCGTTCCCGGGTTCGTGATCTGGATCACGCCGCCATAAGCGCAGATGGCCTTCGAACTCTGGTTCAACGCCGGCGTATTTCCGACGAGAACCGTCGGTGACCCCGGTGCCCACGGCGCCGGGATCACCGGAATGCATGGCATCGGAGTTAAAACTCCGAATGCCGCAGCCGTCGCCGCTGCCACCGTCGGATTCGCCATGGACTGACACATTCCGAAAGGCATCACATTTTTCATCGGCACGTAATCCATAATCGTCGCCACCGGCATGGACGATACCGTCTTTTTTTCCGGCGTCACCATGAGAGTGGACGGTGCCATTCCAAACGAGCAGGTACACATAGCACCTCCAAGTACACAAAATCCCATTTCTTACCTCCACCCGGCTTCCAGTTCATGTCCGACAGCCGCCATAATGACCTCGGTCGGCGTTCCCTCGATCCGGCTTGCCAGAAGTCCCTCTGCCATCTGCGCATATTTGACGAGATTTAACAGGATCTCACCCACGACGCCTTCATCAGGGAGAGCCTCCTTTTCCATCGCCATCACATAGCGGTAATCAACTCTTGCCTCATGCCCACCTGCCCCCGGCACATAGGAAAAACTGCCTAACAGTGTCAGCATATTCAGTTGATTCACAAAAACGATCAGCTCACCCGCCGGGATCCTGTCTATTTTTAATGGGATCTGAAGATAGATCTGAAGATACTTTGTAAATTCGGAATCCTCATCCGGGAGATCGATATATGTAAACACCGCTCTCTCGTCGCAGTCTTCCTCCACAGGAAGAACCGCTGCCAGAGATGGATAATCTGTTTCCTCTCCGATGAGTTCCGTCTCCCACTCCAGATCGTCCAGAAGCTCTTGCAAGCTCCTCAGATCCCGCAGTTTTAAATCATGTTTCATTGATTCCCGCTCCTCTTTACTTTCCGGCTCCGAAGGCCTCTGCCATCGCTTCAATCAGTTTTTCCTTGCTCGGAGCCCCGATCAGTTCCGGCATGTCAGCTCCCATTCCTACCAGCATATTTTCTGCGTAGTCATAACTCTCCGCCGCTTTCCGGATGCTGCCCGGATCGGCCTTATTGAGGTCGATCTTTCCTTCCCCATCCAGATAACCGGAGACTTCCGCCATATTGTCGTAAATATGTTCCGCGTATTTATTCCGGAATACCTTCTTGTTCTCCTTTGATCTGGCATGTCCGAAGACACTTTTCCCATACTCAAAGGCCTTGCTTCCCACAAACTTTCCACCGCTGACAATGCTGTTTCCAAGCTTGATCGACGCAGAAACGATATCCCCGGTTCCCGGGAAGAATTTTGCGATATTGGCCGCTACATCCACACCCTGCTGGGCCAGCGCGATCGTCGCATCTTTTTTCTTGTTTTTGTTCTTATAGATTACTTCCTTCAGCTCATCGTACTGTTCCACCGACTCCGCCTCTTTTGCCATGTAATAAAGATGCTTTCCGCCGTCTTTTTTTGAATCTGCCGCCTGTCTCATCGTATCTCTGGCGTCACTGCCTCCTCCGATCAGACCGCGTTTCTCTCTTTTTCCCAGTTTCTTCGCATCAAGCTTCACCGCTCCGCTTTTGTCTTCTCCGACAAAGCTGTACAGCCCCTTCAGCTCCGGATCGCTCGCATACTTCTTCTTTCGTTTTAACATCCGCTCCTTCAGGAGTTTTTTCTGTTTCCTGAGTTTTGAGATTCTCCGCTGGCTCATGACAAATTTGTAGCCCTCGCTGAAAAATGTGATTCCATTTTTAATCAAACCGATGATCGCCCCGATAAACGGGAAAGTCGAGAGTAGTTCCGCAATCTTCCCCGCCGCGCTGGCCAGAACGGAAGCGCCTTTTGTCACGATTCCAACGAACTTGTCAAGGATGTTTTCGCTGCTGCTCTTATTTAAGTCCTTGATGAAGAAGATCGCATCTTTCACCAGCATCGCCGCGTCCTTTACCATGCCGAAAACGCCCTCCATCGGTTCTGACTCATCCTTGGCATCTGAGATCGCCTTCGCTACCTCCTCAACATTTTCCTTGATCTCTCCGGCCTGCTCTTTCGCCTCCATTCCTGTCTTCAGCGATTCTTTATCCTCATCGCTGAGCAGTGACTCACTCAGGCTCGTCAGCTCCTCCTTCATCTTTCCAAAGAATCCATCCGCTTTTTCCTGATAGCCCGGATTATCTTCAAATAAGCGGACCCGCCGGATCAGCTGCAGCATTGGCTTATCTTTTCTCATTGTCCGGAAACGATCAATCAGGCTGTTCTTCCTCGCAAGCTTCGGATCTTTTTCGATCTCCTCTTTTCTCTTTTCGACCGATGTCAGCAGTTCGCTGTACAGTCGTTTTGCCGTGTCGATTCTGGACATCGCCGACTCATAATATTCCTGCGCCTCCGCCTTTTTTTCCTCATTTCCGGTATCTTCCATCATCCGTTCATGACAGTTGACTGTTCCTTCCTCTAAAAGGGACATTTCATAGAATTTCACATTTGATGCCTGTCGGATCTTATCCAGCTTTTTTATACTGTAGACAGAAGAAAGAGATTCCTCTGTAAACGCAAACCGGTTCGAGTATTCACGGGCCCGTTCACTGCGCTCCTTCATATCCGTGTACCAGTCTGTCTGATTTTTCTTTACCGGCTGTGTGGTCTCATGTTCCACTGCGGAAGGCGCTGTATCCTTTTCCTGCAGGGCTTCCTCAGTCTTTTTTGCTGCCTCTGCTTTTTTTGATGTGCTGACAGGATCTTCTTTTTTCTTCTTTTTAAATAATGGCATGGCTCGTATCCTCCTCTCGGTTCATCAGGCTGTAATATGGTCCAAAATCTTCCCTTTGAAGGTTTTTTCCTGACTTTTTCATCTCTTCTTTCAGACAGTTCAGGATCTGCTCCATCTCAACTTCTGTTCCTGCTGCCGCGGCCCGAAATGCAGCTGAGACAGCAATGTTCTTGATGCTGCTTCCCGAAAGTTCAAACTGTCCTGCCAGAAATTCGAAATCCACGTCCTCACTGACCGGAGTCTGCCTCGGATATACCTGACTCCAGATTTTCAGACGCCTTTTTGCATCCGGAAGCGGAAATTCGATCATAAAGCGGATCCTTCTCTTAAACGCCTCATCAAAATTCTGAATATAGTTTGTCGCAAGGATTACGATCCCCTCATATTCTTCCATCTTCTGAAGAAGATAGGCAGTCTCGGCGTTCGCGTATTTATCCTGGGCATCCTTTACCTCTGACCTTTTTCCAAACAATGCATCTGCTTCATCAAAAAACAGAATGCTCTGGCTCTTTTTCACCTCTTCAAAGATCTCCCCAAGGTTTTTTTCTGTCTCACCGATATACTTTGACATGACACTGGAGAGATCTGCCTTATAAAGCTCCAGATGAAGTTCCCGCGCCAGAACCTGCGCTCCCATTGTCTTTCCTGTCCCCGGCGGCCCGTAGAACAGCATGGATACGCCTTTTCCGTATACCATTTTTGAGGCAAATCCCCACTTTCCGTATACCTGATGGCTGTATTCGATCTGATCGCATGCATTTCTTAACATCTGCTTTCTGTCCGGCGGAAGGATCAGGTCATCCCAGCCATATGCAGGTTCGATCTGCATGGCCCGTTCCCCGAGCCGGTGGCTTACCTGATGCCTGCATGCGCGGTACAGATCCTCCTCCTCTGCCCGTTTTCCTGTCCACTGTACCGACCGTGACGTCTCAGCGGCGGCAGACATGATCTGGCCCGGGTGGAATGTGAATTTTCCGGCAAGGATCTCGAGCCGTGCATGTTCTGTTTGAAATGTTTCCGGCATTGCCTCCGGGTGCTGTCGCAGCGCCTCCTCCCACAGAGTGATCCGCTCCCCAATATCCGGAGGCGAAAGCTCCAGTTCTGTGACCGGTGCCGGGAATTCTTCCCGGCTGTAGGGCCATGTCTGATCTGCCAGCAGGATCACCTGCGGAAGATGCATAAGGATCTTTTCGACAACCCAAAGAGCCTGATACATTTTTCCATTCTGAAACAGGAGATGGAAATTTCGTATGCAGAGTACCGCCCTGCGGATCTGCGTTTCCCTTATCATCTCATCTAAAAGCTTTCCGGGGTCGTTTCCATCAAGTTTCCCGATATCTGCCTCCAGACAGAATCTCCCAAGCTTTCTGCATGCATGACGGATCATAAAACGTCTCCCGGAACCCGGGTGCCCAGAGAGATACAGGATTTTCTTTTCTTCAGACACCGTTCCCAAAAGAGCAGCCGTCCGTTCCATCTGTTCTTCCCGGATCACCATCGGCTGCTCCTCCAGATCACTTCCGTCATAGAGCCGGCAGAATCCTTCCAGTTTTTCAGGCTCTGTTTCCGGTGATAAGAGAAACTGAAGGATTCTCGGATCCAGTCTCATCTCTGTTCTGAGCTCCCAGAAATTCTCTGATCCGAAAAAGAAAGCGAAGGTTTCTTTTTCCTCAATCACATTCCGCATACATTCGATTCTCGCCCTGCTGTCTGCCGTATAAAGACAGAGGCCAAGTTCCAACGTTGGATATATCTTTTTGTAATTCTCCGGAATCTCCTGAAAAAGTTCTCCTGCGTTTCGATCCAGTTCCGCGGCCAGCGCCAGACTGACGCAATGTTTCAGAAATTTTCCGGCTTTTTTGATATGAAACAGATATTCCAGCGGGATGACCGTCCGTCTCCTGACCGACTGTTCTGCTTTGCGGTGCATCTCCTCAAAACTATGTTTTCCTCTTCGAAGGATCTGTGAAAGCTCCAGAATGCCTTCCCGGGACACTTCCGTATCCCGTATTCTTCCTTCTCCGGCAAACACAGATTGTTTTTTCCAATTCAGGTACTCACCGGCAAGGCTGCGGACATTTATCAACAGCTCCTGTACATATTCATCTGCGTTCATATATTGATCTGTCTCTCGCTCCATCCGGTCTCCCCCTTTCCTGGTCTTTCTCTATTCTGCCGGATTCCACTTATTCTGCTGCCCTGTGAAGATCTGCACCGACCGGACCTTCTCTCCTTCACGGACCCTGCATAAAATCTTTTTTTCATCCCTTGCTCTGATCTTTAACGGAATCGTAAAGTTCCCGTTCCTGTCTGCCCGGGCCATGCTGCACTCATAAATCTTCGTTCCGGCTTTTTTGTAAGAATGCTTCAGTGCTTTTTCCAGCACGATCTTTCCACTCCGGCCTTCCTGCTGTTTTACTTCAAAAAACTCACCGTTTTTTTCATCCTTGTCCAATATAAAGAATCTGCGTCCCTCCAGTTGTTTTTCGTACGGGTTAAAAAGCTCCATGATTTCAGGAAGCTTTTCTGAATGGTAGTCGGAAAAAAGCCGCCACAGGCCGCTGCTCTCCTCCGCCGCCACCTCGATCACAGTTCCCGGTTCTGCACAGCCGGTCACACAGGTCGTCCCGTCCGGAAGCGGATAGTTTTTTCCCGGCCGCAGTCTTTTTTTCAGGATCACAGCCTTTCCATCCTTCATTCCCGCATCAAATTCCTCCGTCTCATATCGTTCTGAGCGGATCTCCACATGCACCGGCATCGGACAGTTTACAAACACGTAAAACCCGTCTTCCTTCCGGAGTGGTCTGATCAGCCCGGAGGCCGTGATCACGACAGAAGGATCTGATATCGGACGATCCGTGAAATCATCCCATAGTTCCAGCACCAGAGAGACCCTGTGCCGTACATGTTCTCCTCGTCCATTCATTGCTTCTCCTCCAGTCCGAAATCCACATCCATAACTCTCGCTGCTCTCCGGCTTCTCGTAGATTCAATCTCCACCGGAGCAGCCCTGTAAAACAGAGACAGCTTATAACCGGCATTTGGTACGCTGTAGATCCTCATCTTGTCTTCCAGCGTCAGATTCTGCATACTGATCTCCACATCCAGTTGTTTTCTCACTGTTTTTGGCTCCAGAGTCTCTCTGTCCAGACACGGATGATCTGCGAGAATCTGGATGATCCTTCCGAGAATCTTATGTTCCTCACCGGACCGGAACTTGATATCACCGGTGGAAGTCACCGTGATCATGTAATAAAGGTTTACATAACTTGGAGGATACTGGAGTTCTTCCGTTCCTCTTGCGATCATCGTGTTGACCCGCAGCTCCTCGCTCTCCCGGATATCATACAGGTGGATCCCCACCATGTAATCCCCCCGGTCCGTCGGACTGCAAAGGCCCACCGCATCCGGATTCTGCAGCGTATCCGGAACGAGCTCTCTCCTTAAAAGTTTTACGATCGACATTCCGACATCCGCGATCGATGTGGATCTTCCCATTGCGTCCGCTCCTCTCTGTCTGTGAAACTGCTGTTATTTAATCCTCATAGCCCGGACCGATGCCCGTTCTCTTTGTCCTTCCAGGTATCTGTGCAGCTGTGCTCTCTGCCGCCGTTTCGTTTTCCTTTGCGGTATTTCCTGCTTCCGCCGCCGTCTCCGGGGCGCTTTCACTTTCCACTGCTGCTGTCTCTGTTTCCGGTTCTTTCGCCGCTGTCTCCGGCTCTGTCGGGTTCTTCGCTGCATCCAATTCTGCCTTTGGTGTTAAGAGCACTCCGTTCCGGAATTCTCCTTCCGCCAACACCTTACCCGTAGCCGCATCATACAGCACTCCAGATCCCGAATAGGAACCTAACTGGAAACGTCCCTCATACGTCTTTGCGCCGTTTTTATCGTATTCCGTTCCGTCCCCGTCATGGACATCTTCACGAAATCCACCCTCATAGACCAGTGCTTTCGTCTCAGGATCGTATTCCTTTCCGCTTCCCTCGCGTTTTCCTCTGAGGAATGTTCCCTCATAGATCAGGTTCTGCGTCACCGGATCATAAAGACGGCCATCGCCGCCATAAATTCCCTTCGAGAAATTTCCTTCATAAAGAATTGCTCCAGCTGCCGGGTCATAGAGGATTCCCGTCCCGTCATAGAGGTCCTTCAGAAAGCTTCCTTCGTAGACCACACTTTCCGTTTCCGGATCATAGAGAATTCCCTCTCCCTCTTTCATTCCTTCCGCAAAGGTTCCCTCATAGAGAAGCTTTTCATCCTGATATATTTTTCCCTCTCCGTCATATTTTCCGGCTTTCCACTCACCGTCATAGATCATGTGTTCCTGTTCATACAGGCTTCCGTTTCCCTCGTACAGACCATCGTGGAATTCTCCCTCATAGAGAAGCACTCCGTCCTGATACAGTTCTCCTTTTCCCTCGTAAATACCTCCGAGGAAATTTCCTTTATATAAGACTTCCGTTCCTTCGTAGAGCGTACCGCTTCCCTCATACAGGCTCTCATGAAAATCACCTTCATAGATCAGCTCTCCGTCCGCATACAGGCTGCCTTTTCCTTCATACTGGCCGTTGGAAACCTCTCCGCGATATTGGATCTTTCCATTTTCATCGTAGAGAACCGTCTGGCCCGCGACGAACTCACCGTCCGCATAGGTACCCCAACTGTCTGCCCGGCCGGAATTTCCATACGCTTTTCCTTCGCCCTGTGGGATCCCTCCCGCAAATGCACCCACATAGACCTTTTTTCCGTTGCGGTACAGGGTTCCCTGACCTTCATAGAGTCCTTTCACGAAGCTTCCCTCGTAGAGGATCATTCCCTTCTCCCCATAAAGAGTTCCCACGCCGCTGTACCGTCCTGCCTCAAAGCTTCCTTCATAGATCAAGGTGCCGTCTTTATCGTAAAGGCTGCCGCTTCCGCTGTACTTTCCATCCGCGAATCCGCCTTCATATTCCAATGTCTCATCTTCGAAATAAAGGGATCCCTTTCCCTGATACTGATTCTGTGAAAATTCTCCCGTGTATTTTACGTTTCCATTCCCGTAAAACAGCGTTCCTCTCCCCTCATACATCTCATTTTCGAACTGCCCTTTATAAAGGATATTCCCGGCATAATCATACAAGGTGCCTGTTCCCGTAATTCTTCCGTCTGCTAACGGTCCTCTGTAGAGGATCACTCCGGTCTCAGGATCCGTCAGTTTCACTTTCCCTGTATATCCATACTGTTCCGCTGTGTTTACCGGGATCGTTTTCCATAGAAAACGGGCTGTTACTACCGGATGGACAAATTTAAAATACAGGATCGGAAGCAGGATCACCGCGATCAGGATTGCCAGCAAAAGTTTCTTTGCCGCATAGTATCTGCCGACCGGAAGATATTCCTCTAAAGACTCCGGCTTCTTTGAAACCGCCTTTTTTACCT
Organism: uncultured Lachnospiraceae bacterium; assembly: GCA_934370915.1. Taxonomy (GTDB): domain Bacteria; phylum Bacillota; class Clostridia; order Lachnospirales; family Lachnospiraceae; genus Pilosibacter. Next base: position 26,690 of record CAKRNI010000002.1, on the reverse strand, counting down.
CCGCCTGCACATCAGTGACCACTGTATTTACCAGCGTGTTCGGATTTGACAACCTGCGGAACTTCAGTCGGAGAGCGGCAAACGGGCGCACGAGTGCCCGAAGGATCCTGCGCCACCCGTACTGCATCGTTTTTTTCCAGTCAAAATCATTTATAAAACGCATATGTTTTACTCTCCCGTCTGTCCCCCGGCATCCTGTCCTGCGGTCTCCCCAATTGTCAGTGTGCCGATTGCTTTATAGTTCATTGCCTCCTCCGCCTTCTTTGACGGATAGCGGATCGTATAGACCAGATATCCCACGAGCGCTCCGATCACAAGTACAAGAAGAAGGTATTTTAGACCGCGGACAAGTTTCTTTATCTTCTCCCACAACCGGAAACCAAAGCTTTTCGGTCTGATCTTTCCCGCCTCCTGAAGCGCCAGCGCCGCCCGGGCGGTAATGTCATATTCTCTCAATACAGCAGCAATTCCCGGAAATTTTTCCTTTTCTATTCTCTCAAAAAACTGCTCTAACGGCGGGCAGGAGTGTTTTTCCAGCTCCTCCGGAAAGATTTTCTTTAAAACTCCGGTCAGACGTTCTATGACATCCCGGTCCGTAATGCTGTCAAACCGGTCCAGTTCATGAAATCCGTAGGAAAAACGGATATCCCCATTCTTTCCTGCCAGAATGTTTCCTTCCCCCAGCACTTCATACTGAAGATACGTTGGAAGATTCAGGATTACGATCCTTCTCAGAATATTACCGGCAATCATGACCCGCTCCTCAAAACCGGTATCCGATGAGAGCCGTTCGGAAAGTGTCATAAAATCATAAAATCGAAATACGATGTACAGCCTGCCCTCCCTCGGAAAATATCCCAGAAAATCATCGTATGGAGCATTTTCCTGCTGCGCAGCGAGAAATGGCAGGAATTTATGGATGTCCGCATCCTGTTTCAGGACCACAAGCATGCATTTCCCCTTTTCCGGGTGCTTTTCATCTCTTGCTATCAGGACATCCAGCCGTTCCCCGGATTCTGCCATCCGGAGAATCTCATAGTCGCTGTTCAATGTCTGTATCCGCATGGCTCCTCCTTTTCACATATTTCTTAAAGTTTCGTTTTACTCCCCATCGCGCACCACCACATAGATGGAGGCCCGGAGGTTTTCATACCTGGTGCTGGCTGCACTCACTTCAAAGATTCCCGGCACATTTGGAGCCGTATATTTTCCGTTTGGTTCGATGGTTCCACCATTTTCTTCTCTGATGCTCCAGGTCACCGGTGTCGGGGCGATTCCTCTGAATTCCGGCTCCAGAAAGAATGTCTCTCTGGTCTTCAGATACAGAATGTCCGGCCGGATCAAAAGCGCCGTCTCTTCCACATCATGGACCTTTTCCTTCGCATCCCGGATTGCTGTCCAGTTGACCCTGACGTACCGGTTCATAGTCGGCTCGACAAGCCGCAGCCCGATCCGGAAGGTTCCTGTCTTTGCGTCCGCCTTCGCAGCTAACTCTGCGCGGAACGGTACTTCATCTGTGAAGATCTCCGGGGAACCGTAGATCACGCTGTCCTCATCCCGCACACCGGTGCAGGAGCCAAGAATGATCGTCACATTTCCGAGCCCCAGCTCATGGGAAATATCCCCGGAGAAAAATCTCTGTCCCGTGTTTCCGCCGAGCCCAAGATCAAAGATCACATGGCCGGTAGTCACTGCCGGCTCCTCGCTCTTACTTTTTTCTATCTGTTTTCCATGGGAACTGCCAAAATCTGCCTGATCTTTTACCATCAGGGCATCTTCTGTTCTTCCTATCTTTCCCATCACATCTGCCAGCACATTATTGTATACAAACTGCCCAAATGGCATCGGCTCCACTGCATCAATGAGATACGACTCCCCTGCCCGGATCACATAGATCTTTGCCAGATAAATGCTTTGCTGATAGTTATTCCGAAGAATATCTTCCATCGCGCTCCGGTAATAGTTCTTTCTGACTTCATCGGAGACTTTTCCGCTGATCAGCTTCACCGCCTGCTTTCCGGCTGCAGCTGCTTCCATCTCTCTTCCGCCGAAGGCAAGGTGGAAACTGTCCTTTGCGAGTTCCAGGATTCCTTCCGCATTCTTTGTAGAACTCGCCTTCACACGGTAAATGATCTCGTATCTGTCTTCCTTCTGATGCTTTTCCTCGTCAAACATGACGGTCAGATGGTTTTCCCCGGCATATTCCAGACATGTAAGTCCAAGATCGTAGGAAAAGCGGATCGACTGGCCCTGTCCCATATTTTCCACCAGAATCTTAAGTTCAAATGTATCTCCGCAGGACGCATAGGACGGACATGTCTGGGTGATCTTCACGCCTTTCCCCATATAGATCACCGATGTATGTTCATAAAATACCGCATCGGAAAGCACCGTCTGGGACGGCTCCCGCTCCGTCACTGTAAGCTCGTAGCCTTCCTGATAACGGTTATACTCCACCCCGCTCTCCCCGGTCACATTGTGAACCGGTTCCCGCTCCGTCTCCTTATAGTCCATACAGAGGTACAGATATTTCTTTTCGTCACCGCTCCTGATAAAAGAATCAAATCCATCGATCATGGACAATTTTTTTACTGCCGGTGTATCCACAACGATCTCCCGGCCGGAGAAATCCAGCGCAAGTCCGGGTTCCACAGAGATTGTCATGTCATCGATCGGGACTACATTCAGTCCACATACCACTCCGGTTCCATATAAAAAACGGTTCAGTACTCGTCTTTTATCATTCATATATCTCTGTTCTGTTTCAAAGTCATCCACAGTCAGAAGCTTGCCGTAAAAATATTTATTTCTTTCAAAGGGAAAATACTTCATGTTCTTCATTTGCTGTATTCCTTTCTCTTACAACTGTCCGATCCGTGAAAAATGCATGGCAGACAATCCGTCTAACTGCATCGGACGATATTCACCAAGCCGGCTGTTGACGCCGAGATACGTGTGCTGATCCAGAAAGATGTAAGGAGTCAGCAGGACGATCCTGCAGTCTATATGAGCCGGAACCGCATGTCTCACAATCTGCATGAAGGTCCTGTATTCCTTCTGTCCTCCATTCTGCCCCGTATGGATCAGGACTGTCACTGTATAAGGACTGTCACCATACAGTTTCTTCCATCTGCGGATCTTCTCCGGATCGCTCTCCTGCATCTGGTAATGTTCCACCACATACACCTCGCAGTCTCTGTATAAGGTCAGCATTTCCTTCAGATATTCTACAGTTCCCCGGATCCGGTAGAGCCGCAGGGCATTTTTTAAAAGATACCTCAACTGTTCTTCATTCCAGGCCGGAATGTCCTCGATGGACAACCATCCTGCCATCCAGGAAAGGAAGTCCGCCTGCGCACAATCCGGATCAAAGAGGTCCGGACTTCGTTCGATCTTCTCCGTCAGTTCTTCATAGAAGCTCTGGAATACCCCGAGATACCGCTCCAGAAAATCCCGGTTCTTTCCGCTTCCCTGATAGACCTCCGGCAGCCAGGAGATCCAGCTCTGTTTCGGGAAATCGATCCGGATCTCTGTGATTCCATCAAAATCTCCCGCCGCGCCCCCGGCCTCAAGAAGAAACCAGAGATATCTGCCTCTTACGTCAAACAGCAGCACATCCGCTTCTCCCCGGATCTCTTTCGCGAAGCAGGAACTCATCCGCTGTTTTTTTTCTTCCAGAGAGAGTTCCGGATTCGCCATAACCTCGTCCACCGGTGCGCTGTTGTCACCCCATACAAGAAACCGGCTGTCACTGCTGTAAAGAGTCATGTTCCATCCGCCGTCTCTCTCCGCGCATACAGTTCTCAGACGGTGCCAGGTCATCTCCTCTTCCCTGCTGTCCAGAACTCTTGAGAAAAACCAGCCTGGTTCCGCCCCGGTCAGCCTCAGGATCCCGTCTGCGGCATTCATTCTATCCACCGTTCCTCTCCGGTAGTCCATCGGTTTATTAAAGATAAAGTATTTCCTGTCTTCTGCCATCTGGTACTCCCATCTTTCCTTTTTATCCCGTGTAGGATACGCTGAGCTGGATCTGTTCCAGTACCGCGAGTCCCGCGGAAGGAAGAAAAACATCCCCGTTCACATTTCGTAGAATCCCCTGTCCGGCCGCATCGATTGTAAGTGACCGGATTCTTCGGATTCCCTGCAGTCCATCGAGAAATCCGTAAAGTCCGCTGTATAACACCGGACTCCCAAAGTCCGAACAGAATTCTTCAAAATACCGGCGGATTTTTCCTTTTAACACCTGCTCGGTATCCCTGTACCACGCGACAAGTTCCAGATCCGCATAGACACGGATCTGGACATATTCCGGTTCGGCGATCTGAAGATCCGTTCCCAGAATCCTCTTCTTCTCCATAAATTTCGTGATGTTCTTCCGGTATCCGGCACTCAGCTTCGGGCATTTTTTCTCTGACCAGGGCTTTACCGCCGCCACGATCCGGTTATGTTCCCAATCTGCTCTCACGACCTTTACCCGCTCGATGAGAAGTCCCGGCGCACGCTTTATAAGCTCCTCATAATCCGCTTTTGTGACTGCAGAATACTTTTTTGCGAGTTCTGCTTCAAATCTCTCAAAACAGCTTTTCGTGGACTCCCTGTCAGCTCCGCCTGTTACATCCTCAAAATTCCATGCCTCAAACAGATGGATCTCTTCTTCCTCTGATCTCCCCGGATGGATCTGACCTTTTTTTACATTTCCGCCGACTCCCTCTGTCCTGCCAAGTCGCATCAGACGGATGATTCCTTCCGGCGGCAATCCGTGGATTCCATCTCCAAAGCAGATATCTCCACTCTCTCCGTCAACCACAAAATGTCTGTCTTCCGGCTTTGATCCGGAAAAATCACGGACGCGTCTCCAGGGTTCAAATATTCCCGGATGCTCAGGAGCTTCTGCTTCCAGTTCCACTGAGGCCGGAATTGTCCCGGCGCTCTCCAACGGAAATCTCTGATTTGGGAATCCTGTCCCCTCTCCCAGAATCCTCTCCCCGCTCTGCTCCATCTGGCAGAGCTCCACAGGATTTAAGAGGATCTCTGAGAGTACCGGTACTACATCGTATTCTCCTTCTGAAAACACAAACCGGATCCTGTCCGCGCCAGATTCTCCCATCTCATCCGGGATCCGGATCTTTATGATTCCGCTGTACAGGAATGCGTGTGTATCATCCCGCACAAGTTCACATATCTTCCAGCTGTCTGAACCGGTATCTCTGCACTCCGCTCGGATCCCCGCCAGCGGCTCAAACTCTTCTGAAACCGGATTTCTTTTTGCGCTCCGTTCTTCCGGAAGGCGGAAGAAGAATCCAAAGGTCTGTCCCCCTGTCATCTTTCCGGCAAACTCCATTTCCAGAAAACTGCCGTATTCCGGTGTTTCCGTAAAAACCGGAAGTTTCCATCCCGTATCGGATCCATCCCACTCCCGTTCCGAGACATATCCCTGCCTTCCTGTATTTCCTGTACGCACCCGCCAAAGCTTTCCGGAAAAAAGCCTTGTCCTTTCCACGGAACAGAACGGGATCTCTCCTGCGTGGAACTGGAAACCTTCCGGCAGCTCCGTCTCCTCCTTCACGGAACAACAGGTTACCACTGTCCTTGCCGGGCAGATTTCTTTCCTTTCGATGCCCAGTAATTTTAAATATACGGATTCATGTTCCAGTCCGACCTGATTCAGATGAAATTCCTGAACTTCCTTCAGCCATGAGAACAATTCCAAAAGCGCAATTCCAGAATCATTTTCATTGAAATTTGTCCATTCCGGGTACAGGAGCGGAATCCGTTTTCTCGCCGTCTCAAAGATTTCCTGAAAATTTTCCTCATCCAGCCGAATCGTAGGAATCAATCTGCTCCACCTCCCGTTGTTATATCGATCTGATGCTCTCCCTCTACTGCCACGGCATACGGGAATTTTTCGAGTTCTTCCGTATCAAGCTCCACAAATCTTCCATTCTGTTCCGTCTGCAGGATCAGTCTCAGTGACGTTACAATCTCCACGCCCTGAACTCCCCGAAGTTCATTTAAAATCTGGATCTGGTTCGGAACCACTCCGATCTCCCATCCATTTCCCTGAAAATTCCCCTCCATGGGGTCCAGAAACAGATGAAGTGCTTTTAAAATTCTCTGCCTCGTCTCTAAAATCTGGTTCATATCCCTCACACGGACCTCGGCCTTCACCGCCATATGGATAAACTGCGGTTCCAGAATCCGGAATTTCCTGTTTTCCAGAAGGAACGCCGGAATTTTGTCCTCCATGTATCGAAGGCATTCCCGTTTTACCAGATCAAAATTTTCCAATTCCCGGTTATGCTCCCGCAGCAGCAGGACAAGATTCACACGCCCCTGTCCCGGAAAACATTTCGCCTTCAGGATACTGCCGCTGCTTTCCATCGCCAATGCTTCATAATCTCCGGCAGTCACCGCACGTCCTCTGTGGCGGAATGCCCGCCCCTGCCTCTGGATCGCTGTCTCCACATTTTCCCGATCCACACCTCCGGACATGTCCATTGGATTTATGACCTGATTGACAAAACCGGTGGTCTCCCGGAACCTGTTTACTGCTCCCGCCGGCACATTTCCGCGTTTTCCGCCCCCGCACCGGTATCCGACCCGTATGGAAGCTTCACCGCAGTCATCCGGAATCCTTCCATGGATCCCATCGGAAAACTGTAAGATTCCCTCATTTTTATCGAGCATATAATGGCAGTCTGTCTCAGCCGAGGACGCGAAATTTTCCCGTTCTTCCCAGCGGATCCAGACATGTCTCACGGTTCCGTCCTCCGTCTTTTCTGTCCGGATTTCATAAACCTGCCGAAGCTTCGCAAGCTGCTCCTCGGAATATTCCCGGTGTTCCTGCACCCATACTTCCGCTTTTGTAATATTTCCTGCTGCCAGACGGAACACAGCATTTTTTTCGTTTGCTCCTATGGAAAAGACCTCCTGTTCCATGGTCTCCTCCGCCGTGATCTCCGTGGCATTCATCCATATCTCCTGGATCATCGTTCGCTGCGAAGTCTCTGTATTCCGTTCATCTCCAGTCTTCCTGATCCTGATCCAGAACCTCTCTTTTCCCCACAGGATTCCCGGCATAAAATCGGAATTTCCAAGCAATGTAACGATTCCGATCCGGCCGAAACCTTCTGTTCCGTCGATCATGTTCAGTGCTTTCCAGGTTTTTCCGTTATAATACTCGTACCTCAGGAGTTTTCCATTCTGACTGCCTGACCGGAGTTTGAAAAAGATGCGGATCGGCCACTGCCGCAGCGGCTGGTCAAAGCCTATATATAAAGTCTCACGCTCCTCCTCCAGCGGGACAAACGGTTTCAGATCTTTTCCAGACCGGAAAAGATCTTCCGGGTAGATCCTGTCGGATCTCATATTATTCAACCGTTCTATCAGCTCCGGCATCGGAAGCGGCTCGTGATATCGGTATTCAAATCCTGTATCTCTTAAAACCGGAGTGATATACTGTCCGTTCCATCGATACAGATTATTCATTTTTAAAATCCTTGCCCGTATATACCTTCCTTCTACTGCCCCGACAAGCACCGGTGTCAGATCTCCCGGACAGTTGAATGTAATCTCCGTCTTTCTTTCGAGTTGATCGGAAGCCGCCCGGAACACCTTGGAATATCTGTCACTCTCAGGAAGTTTTCTCCAGTCATTCCCGTTATAATACTCCCAGATCACCTCATCGATCCCGATATCATACTCCGGGTCCGGAATAAAATCCGTCCGTTTCATGATAAGCTTCCAGTCCCTCTTCCGATCCTGTCCATACGTTTCAGACGGTATCCGGAGGAAATTCATCCGGAATGACAAGGTGATCTGAGCGTTTTTCTGGGACAGTGCCTGCTCCGACGAGAAATAAACTTCCTCATAAAGTCCCATCTGTTCACCAAAGGGAAGATATTCCCCCCTCTGTTCGATCCCGCCCGCAAAAGTCACGTCCGGGATACTGCGTTCAGTCTGGGAGGTTACCCGGATATCTGCAAATTCCAGCTCCGACAGCAGGGACACATTCCTGCAGCGGATCCTGATCCAGAAAGCTTCTGTTCCGTCCACCTCACATTTTTCTGTTAACGGCTGATCTTCTCCCTTATGAAGGATCAGTTCTCCCGTCTCCGGTTCTGCTTCCACCTTCGCAAACGGCTCAAACCGTTCCCCTGCTGAATACTCCACTGATGCCGACTCCGGATCCGCAAGTGTTCTCAGAACAGAGGCATCCGGTTTCCGGTTCCGGCTTTTTCTGAATGTCAGACGGATACTTCCGGATCTTTTCACGTAGAAAACATGATTGTGGGCCAGATAAAGCGTATGTTCCTGAACATTTTCTCCGTATTCCTCAAACAGTGGAAAATTTCCCGGTACTTTCTGATCCTCTTCCTTGTGTATCCTGTATATCCCGTCTTTTTCCGGAATGACCTGAACCATGTCACAGATTCTCGATGGAGTCACATATACATCGTTTCTCGTCTCAAATACGATTTCTTCCTGATCTTCCTCCGGTCTGGCAAGAAGTCCGGTTCCTCTCCGGATCTCTGTTCCATCTGCCTCCTGATTCACAAGTCCAAATACCGCGTATCCGCCGGCCGGCCGCGCAGGTGCCAGAGCTGTACCCACACAGTTAAAGAAGTCCAGCATACTTTTTCTCGGAAGCTGCGCATATTTCTTTAACGTATCCTCGTGCATTCCCGCAAACAATAATGCCAGCGCGGTTCCGCCATCTGGATTTTCAAGATCCATACGCCACTCAGGGGTGTAGGAGGACGCGCGTTCTCTGACTTTATCTAAAAACGCCCTGGTATTTTTTTCATTCATATCCGGTATTTTCATACAGCGTCCTCCCTGCTTCTCGTCATTTATTCAAAACCTTCCTGTAAAAAGAAAGGAAATACATAATTATACGGGTTATTGGTTGCCCTGACCCGGAACGCGATCCGGATCATCAGCGCGTTCTGTGCTTCCCCCGGCGAAACAGAAGCTTCCACATCCTCGATCCGCGGTTCCCAGCGTTCTAACGCTGTCTTGATCTCCCGCTCCATCTGTACCATCGTTCCGTAGTCCATTGTCTCATAGGTATACTGTTTGAGACCGCAGCCGAATTCCGGACGCATGACCCGCTCTCCTTTTCCTGTCATCAGGATCAGTTTGATGGATTCTCTGATATTTTCCTCTTCACTACTCATCCGGAACCGCCCTGTGGTCTCATCGATCTCCAACGGAAAGTGGAAGCCGGTTCCCAAAAACGCTCGCTTTTCTCTTTCTTCCATACCTGCGCCTCCACCTCCTTAGTTGATCTTTACCATCGCTCCCTTGAGCTGGGCAATTCCCGATGCTTCCGCTTTCATCGTTCCCTTCGCTTTTAACTCTACAGAAGTACCCTCCAACTTTAACGACTGTCCCTTGAGCTCTGCCATCTGTTTTCCGTTGATGCTGATCTGCGATGCAGTGAGTTCGATCTTATTTGCACCGCCGTCGAGGAGAAGCTTCGCGCTTTTACTTGCAAGTTCGATTTTCTTATCCCCTGTGATGCTGACAGAATTCGTTTTTCCATCAATCAGGATCTTTTCCTTTCCCTGTTTATCCTGAAGTTCGATCTTCTGGTTTTCATCATCGATCATCAGGATCTGCTCCCCGGGAGTTTTCACAGAGAGCTTTTCTTTTCCTTTTTCTTCTGAGATCGTAAGTTCGTAGCCGCCCTTCGTCCTGATTTCCTTGACTGTATTCTTTTCATTCGCAGTCTTTTCCGGGAGTGGGTTTTCGCTGTTGTGCAGGCATCCGAGAACTACCGCATTTTCCATATCACCCATAATAAACCCCACGAGGACCTCACTGCCGATCTCCGGCAGAGCGTAGGAACCGAATCCTTTTCCGGCATATCCGTGAAGAACCCGGATCCAGTCGGATGTCTTTGCACCGTCCGCACCAAGAATATATTCCACTTTGACACAGCCCGGATGTTCTTTGTCCCAGTTTTCCTTCACCACCGCGGTGGCAAGGTCTGCCATCTGCATCCGGAATCGCGGGGATGAAGACGATGTTTTTGTATCAAGAATTTCTTTAAACAGATCCATGCTCTATCTCCTTCCCCATAATCAGCCGCCAAGTTCAAACTGTGTTGTATATCCATTCTCATCGATCCGGTGTTCCACCGACAGAATCTCGTATGTCCCGTCAATCCAGGCATCCAGTTTTCTGATCGTCAGGCTTCTTCCCGGAACAATCTGCGGGATTCCAATACAGGTTCCGGAGCAGTGGACTGCCTTCTGCCGTTCTTCATCCACCGCTTTTTTCACCTGAAGTGCCGCCCGCTCCGCATCTCCTTCTGAATCGATCGATACATTCTTGATCCCGGGAGATGGGATCACCCGTTTCTGATGTTGTCCTTCAAAGGTCATCTCCTTTTCCAGAGATTTCGTCTGCCGGTTCTGATCCACCATCTGAACCCGAAGTGTTTCATATATGTAATTCCTCTCGCAGGAAAAAGAAAGGATATCCCGCCCCCATTCCAGGGACACGACGGACTGTTTTTTCCTGGAGGCGTCAATAAAATACGCTTTTCCTGCCAGAACGAAAAATTCCCGGCATTCTAACCTGCAGAGCGTATCCTTTACGAACGAGTAATCGCTGCCTTTCTGTGCTATCTGCAGCGTCTGCCCCACTGCCGCCGGCGGATCTGCTTTTATGTTTTTTGAAGGGCATATGGAGCTGTAGCGTTTCATCACCGCCTGAAAGATTTCCGTATAAGATTTTCCGGTATAGATCCGTCCGCCGCCTTCGTTGTCCTGCATAAGCCGGATCATATCCACCGCTGTCACAGAGATCGTCGGAGTGTCATTGTACTCGTAATTTACGCTGTGGATATATCCGCTGAAGATTTCCACGAGATTTCCGGCATACCCAAACTTTGCGCTGACCGCATTCCCCGGTTTCAACATTTCTTTTACCTTATCCGAAAATTTCCTTGCTTCGAGATCATAGGCGTTCAATACATCAAATGTCAGGGATCCTGAGGCATCGGCGGAGAGCTTCAGTTGAACGGAATCAACAAAAAGCGTCCCGCTCTTTGAAGACCGGCGGATCTGTTTTCCATCTGCTTCAATGGAAAAATCCGGTATCATAAAACCGCCATTATCTCTCCGCAGGTTTTCTGTACTATAGGTTCCCGTCATCAGATCAGCCATGAAGCCGCCTCCTTTCCCTGATATCTTTCTGCTCCTGTTTCCGGTTTTACAGGGCTGGCAGTCTTAACACCTGTCCCGGTTTTACCTGCAGCGGATTGGTAATATGGTTTTCCCTTGCAATCTCCTTCCACTTTTCCGGATCTCCATATTCTTCATAAGCAAGCCCCCACAGACTCTGGCCTTCATAAAGCGTCCGGCATTTCGTCCTGTCCGGGGATTCTAACGGAACATGGGTATTTTCTTTTCCCAGCGAGCGGAATGTAACTTCCAGTTTCGCCCTGACCGGCATTCCGTTCGCCAGAAACATCGTAAATGTCTGGTTCAATTCCGTGATCACACCGCTGAATATCAGAGAACCATAGCGGAATGTGACTTTGGGCGGCCGGTGTTTTTTCGGATCCAGTTCCATCAGCTTCGCGATTTTTTCTGTCTGGAATCTCACATCCGATCCGCTCTCCTCCGCGTTTTTTTCTCCGGGAGGCATATACGTATCAAACATCAGCGTAATCTTTAATGTCTCAGCTTCCCCGGCGATATACTGGGTAAATGGATCATCCAGACCCAGAACTTTTTTTTCGGCGTAGGTTGTACTTCTGGAAAGGTTGTACTCTGCCGGATTGAACTGGACCTTGATCTCCTTTTTCCCGTCCTCGGGAATCAGTACTGCTTTCTCGTATCCCATCGTTCCGCTCCTTTCCCTGATATTCTGCAGTTGCTCCTGCGCTTTATATGCACCGGTATTTGTTCTTCTGCCTGCTTTGTCGTTTTTCCTGCTTTAATAACCCCGGCGGATCTTCTCCGTGCGGAACTGTTTCTGCAGTTCCTTCATGACACGGTCCGCCATATTCCGGACGGATGCATCCTGTTTTTGAGTGTTTATCAGACGCTTTACTTCTTCGTTTACTGTCTGCATCTGTTCGCGAAGTTCCTGACGGAGTCCGTTGATCTTCTTTTCCTGCTCTATGAGCGTCGATCTTGTAAATCCGGAATCACGTTTAAGGATTCTCGTCTCTTCCCTTGTCTGCGTGAGTTTTGCGGACATTGCTAAGACATCAGAATTTGAGGCTGTCTGATCCTGTCTGTGCTTTCCATGATCTGCGTACTGGATTTTCACGGCTCCGGCCAGATCCGGGATATGGATCATTTCCGGATCGGATCCATTCATGTTCCGGGGGCTGTTTGCCGGATTCATGTCGGAAAATCTGTGGAGTACTCTTAGTGGATGAATTCCAGCAAGGTCCTGAGCTGCTCTTAAATGATCGATTCCTGCAAAGTTCTGGGCGCTTCTTAAGTGTTCAGTTCCTGCAAAGCTCTGGCTGACCCTCGACCGGTCATTTTCCGTCTTGAGGATCTGCACAGCAGGCCGGATCCCCGATATCATGCGGATCTCCGTGATAGTTCCCGGGGCACCGCGTCTCGTGCGGAATCTTGTGATGCCGGGCAGGATTTCCGAGTATCCTGAATTTGATGGATATCCACCTGATTCCGATATCCGGCTGGCTACGGCCAACATAGGATTCGCACCTGACATAGGATTCGCGCCTGACTGAGATCCGGCTGCGCTTTCTGATCGACTCATAATCGTCCGAAACTTTGTTGTATTCTCAGCTTGAGCGGTAACTGTCTTAAATTTAGCCGCGTTTTCCGGGTGGCTCATAAGTGTATGAAATTTCGTTATACTTTCCGGATACTCTGTAAGACTCCGGACTTTTTCTGCATTACCCAGATCGTTCATGACCGTCCGAAGCTTCGTCTGATTCTCCTGTCTGCTCATGAGTACCTGAAGTTTTGTTTTATTATCCGGTCGATTTATAGAGGTCAGAAGATTTATGATCGTATCCGGTTGCCTTGCACTTGGCTGAAATTCAGACAGCTGATGGAACCCGCTGCCAGCGTGCCTTAACTGGAATTCAGATTGGCGGGGGGTGCCACCAACCTGCCATGGCTGAATCCGGTCTGTCAGCTTTATAGTTTCATTTCCATAAGGATCATCTCTACTCTCGCCCACAGTTCCTCTTTCCGATTTTCCGACTGTGTCCGTAACAGCACTCTCTGTGATTCTCCATATTTTTTCAGACAGCAGACTTTTTAAAATAACATTTGTCCGCTCATTTATAATTTTTTGTTCCACCAGCGCCGATTTTCCGGCTGCCGTCATCGGCAAAAACTGCTCCAGACGATCTTGCTGACTGAGCGTCTGATCCTGATCTGACGATCTGTCCATTGGTAAAGAACCTGACTGATTTTCCTGATTCCTGTAGATTAGCTGTGCCTCCGGCAATTCCGGAAGTGGTGCTTGTTCCAGTTCCAGTTGCTTTTCCCATTGGCTCTCCCGGTCAATTTCAGACTGTGATTCCGAATTTTTTCCTAACTGCTGCAGGAATTCCAGTTCTGATTTTTTTCCTGTCTGCTGTATGAACTCTGATTCAAGTTTCTTTTTCTCCTGCCGCTCTTTTTCAACCTCCTGCTGAAATTTCTCTGTTTCCAACACTCTCTCAAACTGGTAAGTTTTTTTGGGTTCTGACCGGTGATCTATCTGCTGCTGTCTTTCAATCTCCAGTAGTTTTTCGACCTGCTGCCTTTTTTCAGTCTCCTGCTGCTTTTCTGTATCTTGTTTCTGCTGCAGTGTCAGTAGTTGTTCCGCCTGATGTTGCTCCAGCTGATATCGTTTTTCTAATTCGGAAATTTTTTCTTTCTTTTGAAGTCTTTCCAGTTCATGCAGTTTTTCCGACTGCTGAAGTCTTTCCAACTCACGCAGTTTTTCCGACTGTCGAATTCTCTCGGTCTCCAGCTGTTTCTCGATCCGCTGAACATTGTCTATCTCTCTCTGTTTCTCGGTCCGCAGGATCTTTTCTGTCTTATACAGCTTTTCTTCCAGCTGCTTTTTTTTCGACTCGAACTGCCTTGTCCTATCTTCCAGCTCTCGTTTTTCTTCCCGCATCCGGCTGCTGGCCTGGAGAATGGTTTCTTCCGTTTTCAGAGTTCCCACTCCTGGTGTCTCTTCCTGTTTTTCCGTCTGTGTCAGGTACACAAGATGGCTCTCCGGCATCTCCAGCTGTTCATTTCCCGCCGGTTCCGCCTGCATATCAGTTTCTGCATACTCATCTGTATTTTCGGAAAATAGCAGAAACCGTCCTTCCCTCTGGATCAAATCTTCTTTCTGGGAATCTCTTTCCCGCCGGAGTTCTGTTTCTATCTGTTTTCGGAATTCAGTCTGCAATTCTTCTTTCTTTTCCTGTAGATGAATTTCCGACTCTATCTGCCTTTCTTTCTCTGACTGCGGTTCTCCTTCCGGGTGTTCCCGGCTATCCGACTGTGCTTCTCTTTCCGGCTGTTCCCGGCTCTCCGACTGTGCTTCTCTTTCCAGCTGTTTCCGGCTCTCCGACTGCGCTTCTCTTTCCGGCTGTTCCCGGCTCTCCGACTGCGCTTCTCTTTCCGGCTGTTTCCGGCTATCCGACTGCACTTCTCTTTCCGGCTGTTTCCGGCTATCCGACAACCGTTTTTCTTCTGCCTGATTTTCCTTCCCTGACCGCAGTTTTCTCTCGGTCTGTCTCTGATTCTCTGACTGCAGTTCCGGCTCTGCCTGTCTCTTCTTCTCTATCTGCAGTTCCTTCTCTATCTGTCTTTCTCTCTCTAAGATCCGTGCTTCTGCCTCGACGCGTTCTGTCTGAAGTTTTTTCTCCGCTTCCGTCAGTTTTTCTCTCTGTATCGCTGTCTCTTTTCGGAACCGTTCAATATTTTTTATAACCTCAGTGGTTTCCCTGGATTCCATTGCGGAATCTTTTTTTCCTTCTCCCGGTTCCAGATACACCATGCGGCTCTCCGGAAGTTCTGCCATACTTCTGCCTGAAGCTGTTTCCGTACTTCTTTCCGTACTTCTGTCTGTACTTCTTTCCGCACTTTCCTGCAGTTCTTCCAAATATCCTGTAAGTCCCGTGCTCCTGATCCGTGCAGTCTCCCGGCGGATCTCCAATGTCTTTTTCTGGCTGTTCGTGTATTCCCGTATTTCCCGGATCCCGCTGATCTCCTCCCAACTGAATCCATCCTGCCAACGGCAGAATACCGTGCTCTCCCGCATTTCTGCTTCCGTTCTCTCTTTTCCAGCCAGAAGATCCCTGGCGATCTTCACCTCGCACGAAAACCTTTTTTCTTCTTCCATGGAAAGATTTTTCATCGAGAGCTCCAACGCAGTCCGGACGCTTTCTTCCAGAATCCGCGCATTTCCGATAGATATCTTCACTCCGATGGAATTTTGCCAGCAAAAAATGAGATTCTGAAAAAACAACATCAGCCGGCGCTCTTCACCGCTCTTTTTTTGCTCAGATTCTTTCTCTCCCTGCAAAAATGTCAGTGTCGCTCCGGCGAACCCATATTCCTCTCTCGAAGAATATTTTTCTTTAATTTTTTCACACCAGTCAAGATAATGGAATTTCTGCGGCGTCCGCCGTATCCTCCATAGCCTGTCTCTCATCCGATCACCACGCTTTTTTATAGATCGATCCTTTTTTTGCTTCTATAATCATCCACGGAAAGAAGCCCCCGTTCCGCCTGTCCTTGCGTCTCCCATCTGCACACCGGCATGCGCGATCTCAAACTTCTGGATCAGCAGTTCATTTCCAAGCCCGTCCAGTCCTGAAACCTCCCACTTTACGATCACTCCGCCATTGATCCCATAGGAACCGGCAAATGATCCGGAACGGTCATATATGAACACATCAATCAGGCTGTTGATCCGGTAACCGGCTCTCCAGTTTTTGATCTGCTTCTGACCGGAAGAAAAACATTTTCCCTTTTCCAGAATCAGCCGCCCGCCCTTTTTATTCGGTGATACCGCGATATGGGGCGCAAAATTCATTCCGCCGACCTGAAATTCTTCGACCTCCTGATCCTGCTCCAGATTCATTACTCTGGAAAAACCAAATTCCTGATTATCAATAAACACGCGGAAGGAAAAATTATCACACAGATCTGCCCAGCTTCCTAAGCCATGTCCCAGCATATTTACCCTCCTGTCATCTGCCGGATCTGATACCAGCAATTTCTCATGAACTCCTCTCAGGCAAAGCCGCAGGTCTTAGATCTTAAATACATTTTCCGGCTCATCATTCAGTCGGCTGTTGATTCCCGACACCTCACTGCACCACCGGATCCGGTCCAAATGGCTCATCTCCATAATGTCATCATGGGACCAGTGGAGGTAATAGGCCAGAAATGCCGCTTCCTTGTAGATTTTGTCCGCCGGATACGTCTCTATTGACCTGCCTCCATAAAATTTACCGGGATCCTGATCTCCTTTCCGCAGTGCGGACAGATTCCTGTGTAGGTCGGCATCTCCATTGTGTTGATCCTCTCATAAAGATCCTGAAGATACGCCAGATCCATCGTAAATAATTTCTCTACCGTCCTCGTATCCACCGCCGGAAGAGAACCAAGTTTCGTGATAACTCTCGCAAGAAGAATAATGGTAAGATATCCCGGATTCTGCTGAACTCTCGGATCCTTCAACGGAAGGATCTCGTCCGCCGCATTCGCGAGACGCATGGTCCCTTCCCTGTGGATCATTCCCGTATCATCGATATAGCCCCTTGGGAGCGTAAATGTAAACTCGGTCTGAAATGCCATATTGCTGGTTCCCCTTTCTTGCAGGTTCAGCCGGACCGCAAAATTTCCGGATCCTCTCCTTCTTCTTCTGCAGTCCAGCCGACATTTATGTTCCGCAACGTTCCGTCATACCGGATCCGTTACCATTTCCCGCTATGTATTTATGAGACTCTTGTCATTCCCTCATGGGCGATTTCAAGACTCTCGATCGCAACCTCAGAGGATGTCGCGTTGAAATCCGGCGCTGTATATTTTACCGGCCATGCGTTGATGATCTGCCAGGAAGCAGCCGGGCTTCCCGCGATATCTAAGAGTGTGATCGTTAGTGTTTTTCTCTCCACATCGCCCTCGAGTCCTGCTGTCATCCACTCATAAAGTACCATGGAGTCTACAAGCCCCTGTTTCAGAGTGATATTTCCATATTTTTTCAGTCCCGGTATCTTGAGCGGTGTCTGTGTCATATCGCCCTCCCGGTATTCGATCACATCGATGGACGCGTCAAAACCGGTAACCTCTGAGAATCCCCCGGCCTCCAGGCCGTCAATCTCTACTTTATAGTTAAATTTCCCATGCGGATATCCTGCCATGTCTTATCTCTCCTCTCAATTACTCGGCAGAGCCTGAATCACTCGTTTTCTGAGAAATCCTGAAGATTACGAACTCAGCAGGTTTCACAGGTGCAACACCGATCACACATACAAGACGTCCATTGTCGATATCGTCCTGACTCATCGTGTCGCGTCCGATGTTTACGAAGAATGCCTCTGACGGAACACTTCCCGCTAAGGAACCACCGCGCCACATTCCGGTCAGGAATACGTCGATCGTACGTTTCACGCGAACCCAGAGTACCTCATCGTTCGGCTCAAATACAGCCCAGTTCGTGTTCGCCTTAATGGACTCCTCAATGAAAATAAAGAGACGGCGGACATTGATGTACTTCCAGGACGGATCGCTGGATACGGTTCTCGCACCCCATACGCGGATTCCCATTCCCGGGAACGCGCGGATCAGGTTGATTCCCTTCGGGTTCAGAATATCCTGTTCTCCCTTATTAAACTGGCAGTCCAGTCCCACGCAGGCACGGACTACTTCGTTTGCAGGCGCTTTGTGTACACCGCGGCTGTTGTCGCTTCTCGCATAGATTCCCATGATGGAACCGGACGGCGGAATCGCGAAATTCTTTTTATCGAGCGGATCAAAGACCTGAAGCCACGGATGATATAAAGCGGCATAGCTGCTGTCAAAGATCTCCCGGTGTGCGATCATGTCATCGACTTTTCTCGCATCCCTCGGCATATCAAGGACTGCGAATCTGCTGCCCAGATTTTCACAGTGGGCAACTAAGGTGAGCTGTACATTCGGATCTGTAACACCCGGAACTGCCAGAATAGACACCACGTCATTATCCAGAAATGCCTGAATTCCGCTTCTTCTGCTGGCTCCGTTGTCATATCCGATAAAGTCCGCTGCAGTGATCGAAGATACGGAACCATTGCTTCCACCGGCAAAGGAAACGCTTACGACCGCATCCCCCTCAGCAGAAAGCTCGTCAAACGGGGCTTTTATCTCCGCTCCTCCTGCTGCACACGCTGCGGCGATCAGGTCAGATTTCGCGGTCTTTTTCTCAATATAGTTCGGGGCATCGATATTAAAGGATACATTCTCGTAAACCTCTGTCTGATCCTCATATCTGACTTCCAGAGTGAATTCACATGTGCTGATCACTTTCTTCGGAACCAGATTCTTATCAACGACATCTTCTTCAAACTCTTTTTCAAACTCAAGAATATTGTCCTGATTTTTTACGACACGGTTGTAGACAAGCTTTTCTCCGTCAGAAAAACTTACAACATCTCCCGGATTGAATCCTCCACCGTTCTTTACAACATATTTTTTTCCGGACGCATTCTGAACGATCTCGAGGATCTGCGTCTTCGCCTTGCTCGCCGGAGCGATCACCGCGCGGATGTTATTTCCCCACATACCCGGGTTCTTCGCGGTAAGTGTCAGAACAGCACCATCCTCTGACGGAACAGCTGCTGCCGCACATTTCGCGTCTTCCGGCGCTACACGGGCGATAAAGCATCTTGCGCCTCCATTAATAAAGAAATGTTCTACTGCGTACGCAAGGAAACGATATTCGCCAAATTCATTCTCGGATAAATACCCACCATACTTTCTCTTAAAGTCGGAAAAGTTTGTAACGAGCTGCGGAAGACCCTCGACCGGCCCTCTCTCCGCTAATCCGATAAATCCTGCGGTACTGGTTCCAACGCCTTCCATTGGCTTTGAACCGGAATCGAACTCCTCAACATATACGCCGGGTGATAAGTACTCAGCCATAACCTTCATTTCTCCTTTCTCGTATATAACGGTCATGATTCGACTTGTTTTTCATATCATAGCAGGAGTTACCAAACATTTTCTAAACAAATCCTTCCTTCTCGCCATTATTTTCTATATCGCCATCGTTCTCTGTATCTTTCGTCAGAACATTCTCCCATAATTTCTTTAAATATTCCTCAAGACTTCCGTCATGTCCCCGTTTTTCTGCCTGCAATTCCTCACTCCTGTTCTTAAGGATCTTATCAACCGACTGGATAAATCTTTCCTTTTCCCTCTGTTTGTGAAGTTCATTTTCTTTTAACTGATCCAGATACTGATTCTTCACCGTCGAAAGTTTCCCCACTGTCCTCTGTTCTTCCAGAATCTGCGCCCGTTCCTCTTTCTCTCTTTCGCTGTCTAAAAACGGCAGCATCTCCTGAACCGTCTCAAGCTTTCCCTGATTCCTCATCGCAGAAAGACTCTCTGTCAGCCTGCTTCCCGTTTTTTCCTGATCCAGTTTCAGTGCTGCTGCGCTCTTTTCTTTCACATGCGGATTCACAAACGCTCTCTTTTGCAGAAGTGGAAGCGGCACAGCCCCATTTTCACGGACATATTCGTAATCCCTGAGTTCTTTTCTCCGATCTTTTCTGAGTCCCGATATGACTGCCAGTTTTTCCGGAGCTTTCTGAACATCTTCCCTGTTCTTTTTCGCTGCTGCTTTCGAAAATCCGATTTCAAACGTTCCGTAAGAATTCCCGATTTCCAGCTTTTTTTCCGGTTCCCGTCCTTCCTTTTTTCGTCTTTCGCAGGACAGAAAGTGGTCCATCTTTTCTCTTCGGCTGTTCTTCTCCCTCAGCACAGCCTGTGAATCTTTCCGGTATTCCCTGTAATCGTATTCCATGGTATTTCCTCCAGGTATTTTCCTAAACCATACCGTACTGTCCCATCTCCGCACCAGTCAGCCGTTTCCCGCTCTTTTGAAATTCATTTTGAAGTGCCCGGAGAATGTGGCTCATGTCGATCTCCCTGCCGTCCGCTGCCGCAAGGAACGCGGAATTTACGGCAATGTTTTTGATATTGCTTCCCGTCAGCTCGAACTGGTCTGCCAAAAACTGCAGATCTACATCCTCTCTGACCGGACATGCCTCAGGGAATACCCGGTTCCACATTTCAAGCCGCTCCCCTGCGTCCGGAATGGAAAATTCCACCACGTACTGGATTCTCCGCTTGAATGCCTCATCAAGATTCTGCTGGTAGTTTGTGGCAAGAATGCTGATTCCGTCGTAATCCTCCATCTTCTGCAGGAGAAATGCCGCCTCCATATTCTGATACTTGTCCTGAGAGTCTTTTACCTCCGTCCGTTTTCCAAACAGGGCATCTGCCTCGTCAAAAAATAGGATACAGAGACTTTTTGACGCTTCTTCAAAAATCATGTTGAGATTTTTTTCCGTCTCTCCCACATATTTGCTGACCACCGCCGACAGATTGATGCGATACAACTCCAGATCCAGTTCATTTGCCATGACCTGAGCCGCCATCGTTTTTCCGGTCCCCGGGCTGCCTGTAAACAGAATAGATGTCCCAAGACCATATGGAAATCTGCTTGAAAATTCCCAGGCACCATATACCAGCTCCTGATTTCTGCTTCGGCTGCAGATGTCCTGAAGGAGCTTCTTCGACGCCTCCGGAAGAACCAGATCCTCCCAGACAAACTGTGGACGGATCAATACTGCTTTCCCATGAAAACGGTACTCTGCCTGCCTCCTGCATGCAATTCTCAGTTCTTCCCTCGATGGAATTTCCGCATTGCGCGCAAAAGCCATATCCTTCGCCTGTTCCAGCACGTTTTGGAACTGCCCCGGAGTGAAACGGAATCTCTGCCACATTTCCCCGAATCCGTCTTCAAATGGAATCTGCCATTTTTTCGCGTACCGCATTCCCATGTCTTTTCTGGCAAATGGATCCGGTTCCCGGATCTCAAACACTGCGGGAACCTGCGCTGACCCCGGAATTACCGGACGCAGCGGCGTTTCCGTGATAATTATCACTAAAACAGGAAGTCTGTCCCATTCATGCCCCATCTCCCTCAGAACCCGGAACAGTTCCCGTTCTCCCAGTGCATCTTCCCAGGTTACAGCGATCACACGTTCCTTTAAAAGGGCATTCACCCCGAGCTCTCCAAACATATTCCGGAATTTTTCCCGCCCGAGTTCCAGCAAAGAGCTTCCATCGAGAAGGATCAGTCCCATTTTCTTCTCCCGACAGAACGCTTTTACATTCTCCAGCCTCCCGCTCCCGTCTTTTCCAGCCAGATTCAGGAGGATCCATCCGTCTGAATACACTTTCTTTTTCTGTTCGACCCGGATCATATCCCTGTATACACTCCGCTCCGGATCCGGTTCCTCCGCTTTCTCAAAATTCGAAAAAATCTCCAGAAAAAACTCATCTGGATCCGGAGGAAATTCCTGCTCAATAAATCTCAGAACCTGTTCCCTGATGCGGTAAATGATCCGGCCAGACGCTTCCTCCACGTTCCTTCCGGCAATCGTGCGGATCTCCTTATCGAGCTCCGCCCGGTCTTTTTTTCCCTCAGCTTCCGCATTCGGTCCATTCTTTTCCCATGCCCGGATCAGCTCATCAGAATAGATCCCGTTGGTCCCGTTCAGATCAGGATCCCACTCAGCAAGTAATAAAAGTTCCAGCGCAAATGCTCCAAAGGCTGTCAGAGAACAGCGTTCCCGCACCAGCCCGATCCGTCTCTCCAGATCCGTCATTCCATCACCATTTCTTTCTGCAGCCCTCAAACGCCTTTCTGACTTCCGGACCGGGCTTTTCTTCAAACTCCCGCAGATAAAGGTCTTCATATTCTCTATATACACGGTTTGCGTTTTTATAATCACCAAGTCTTCCGTATGCCGTGATCAGCATCGCTGCGATATCTTCCGAATAGGGGTCCTCATTTCTGAACAATTCCAGATATTCCGCAGCCTCCGCAGCCTCTCCGATTCTCATTTTATAAGAGCCCAGAGATCTCAGACACTGCTGTACAATGCGTCCCATATAAGCCCGGATTCCATAAGTCCACTCTTCTGTACAGAATTCCAGATAAGCACCCCCATAAAGCTCTCTGATATCCGGCATTTTCCAGAGTTCCGTCCAGTTTTCATTCTCCAGTTGTCCCTTTATCGCCATGATTGACGCATAATCTGATTCCGTCTTTCCAACATCCAGAAAATACATTCCCTTCCTGCATATGATCAGCTCCGGTATTCCGGTATCCTTCAGATTCTTTCGCAGATACGTCATGGTTGTATAAAAAAGTTTTCTGGCTCTATCTTCCTCAAGTTCCGGCCAAAGACTTCCTATGATCACGTCACGGCTCACCGGAACCCCCTGTTTATTAAATAGAAACGCAAACAGTTCCTTCGTCTTTTTTGTCCGCCACTTCGGTTCTTCACCATGGTACTGGACATGAAAGCTTCCAAAGCTTTTGATCCGGACTTTTCCCGCGCTGGTCTCCTGCTCATCTTCCTCCGCAGTTCTGTACTCAAAGATGGTTTTATTTTCCCCCTGCTCCTGCAGATAATCCCGAAACATCCCCGGAAACAGATAACACTTCTCTTTCTGATCATACAGAAGAACTCCCTCTTCCTTTAAGAACTTCAGGTATTCTCCAACCCACGGGATTCCTAATGTCCCTCTGGCTGTGTCTCCGTCGATTTTTTCCCGCCCGGAGAGGGCTTTTAAAATACTCATTCCTTTTTCCGTAAAACGCTTTGTCAGACAGTTTCTCCCATACTGTCCATAGACCGGATGTCCCTTCAGTCTGCAGATATCTTCTACCGGAATCCGTTTCTCCCCGTTTGCCATGAGATCCAACGCATAGCATATTCCGGCCGGAAATCCGCCAAAATATCTTCTCAATTCAGCTGCAATATGAGCTTTTTCTTCTGCAGAACGGCCCGAGAGCCTGATATCGGCCAGTTGTCTGATGTCTTTTTCCGGAAGGAGCATTCTTTCCGGCCGCAGCCGGAAGATCTCTCCACAAAACATTTCCCTCAAACGATTTTCCTGTCCTTTTGAGTCCAGCCAGACAACAACCTTCATCCTTTCCGTAAGCTTTTCCATCAGACGTCCCCCGAAAAACATCACCTCACGGGAATTCAGATACCGGATCCCGGAAATCGACACCAGCTTTTCCAAACCTGCCGCCTCCGTGATCCTGACAGCCATCTCCGCAGTCAGGTAACGCTTGATTTCCGGAAGAAGTTTCTCTGAGGAAGCAAGTTCATACAGATCTCTCATCTCTACGGGTATACTTTGTCTTTTACAGTTCTCGTTGATCCACCGGATAAATTCCTCTACCGTATCGAGTTCCTGTGTGAAATCCAGAAAAAGGGCTGCATGTTTTCCGACCTGTTCTGCCAGACAGACTCTTCCGTATTCCATCGGCATATCTACCTGTGTGATCTTTCCGACATGATTCAAAATATCAAAGCCTGCTGTCTTAAATGTTTCTGTCTGATCCAGAACCTCTGCTGTCTTCATTCCTGCATCCTCCTTCCCGCGAATATATTTCTGTCCGATTCCGGAAGTCTTGCCTTTTTTCATTTTTACATGTTCGACATTCTTCGTCAACATCTCCTGCACAAGATGTCGTTTTTCTGCACGAGTTGTAAAAATACAGAACATTTATTTTATTTCGTTTCGTTTTCTTTGTTCTTCGTTTTTTCTACAATTTTATCAATCAAAACCATCGTGTTCAATTCTCCGGTTTTAAATGCGGGATTTCATGTATCAAATACGCCATAATTCACGATCTTTTCATTTTCGACACGAAATCAATTGTTTTTTTCATTCCGGCATGATAAAATAAATCAAAAATTTTTGACCCATTCCCTCATTGGAGGAATCTATGAACATTTCCGCGCAGATCCAGCAATCCGTACACATTATCACCGAATACTACGAAAACCGCCTGCAGCCGTTCTTCGATGCCATCGACGACGATCTTCTCTGGATCGGTCCTGCCGAGAGACAGTGGATGCAGGGAAAAGAAAATATCTTAAATGCCTTCACTCAGGAGGAAGGGAGACACCATCTGACATTCCGGATGAGCAATATCTCCGCCACACCAATCTCCTGCGGAACTCATGCCTGCGAGATCATTCTGACCTATCTCGTGTATACATACTATCCAAACGGTGCAATGACGGTTCATGACCAGAGACTTCATTTCACCTGGAGAGATAAAAAAGTAACCGGTCCCGATGGAAAAACACATCTTGTTCCAAAAGCCGCTGTCATCCATATCTCCAACGCTTTTCCATACGATGACCGTGATAAGATCTATCCGGTCCATTATGATGAAATGAAAGTCCCGGCGACACTCACGCCTGCAACCGGCCCCCGCATCACGATTTCCGGATCGAACCATGTATGTCATTTTCTGGCAGCAAATTCGATCCTTTACATTGAGACAGGATCCCGCTCCCCGTACACGGTCTTTCATACTTTAAACGGCGAGTTCAATTCCACGGAATCCATCTCAAAGCTTGAGAAAAAATACAGTGACATTTTCCTGCGGGTCCACGCCAGCTTCATGGTAAATCCGCTTTTCGTCCAGTCCATCCGCCGTTTCGAGATCACCCTGACCGACGGAACCGTACTTCCGGTCCCGGACAGGAAGTATGCGAAGGTGGCGAAAGCGCTGCAGGAGTGGGGTACATCAACATCAATCAATATATAAAAGCACGCATCTGCTTCCTGCATCTGCGTGCTTTTCCTGTATCCGTAATTTACCGGCACTTTATTTATTTTTCCAATGCTCCGTATGCAGCAGCATATGCGCCTTATGGGACATCGGCTTTCCAAAGAAATCGCTGTAGATCTCGCTGATATCCGGGTTCTCATGGGAGTAGCGCAATTTTGCTTTTGCATCCAGATCATAGAGCTTTTTGCCTCTCGCAAACGCCAGCTCCTCGCCGTCGTGGATCGGCTGTCCGCCTCCGCCGACACAGCCGCCCGGGCAGGCCATGACTTCCACAAAGTCGTAGTGGACCTCACCGCGCTCGATCTGATGTAAGAGTCTTCTCGTGTTTCCAAGTCCGCTGACCGCTGCGATGCGGAGCCTGATGTCACCGATGGCAAATTCTGCTTCCTGAACTCCTGCATTCTCCTGAAAACCTACGCTGCGGACCGCCTTGAATGCGTCTGCAGGCGGGTTCTCGCCCTTTAAGGTAAAGTACGCCGTGCGGAGAGCCGCCTCCATAACGCCGCCGGTCGCTCCAAAGATCACGCCTGCTCCGGTTCCCGCATGCATCGGGCTGTCACCGGAGATTTCAACGAGCGTATCCGGGCGAATATGGGCGGAGCGGATCATCTTTACAAGTTCCCGCGTCGTCAGAACCGCATCCACATCATGTCCGGCATACTCTCCGTAGAAGAGTTCCATCTCCCGCTCACCCTTCTTTGCCACACACGGCATGATGGAGAGGGTAAAGATCTGATCCGGAGAAACACCAAGCTCTTCTGCGAAATATGTCTTCATGACAGCGCCGAACATCTGCTGCGGGGACTTCGCGGTGGAGAGATAGTTCACCATGTACGGGAACTGGGTCTTCACGAAACGCACCCAGCCGGGGCAGCATGACGTGAACATCGGTCTCTCCTTCAGCTCGCCGCTCGTAAACCGTTTTATAAACTCCGTGCTCTCCTCCATGATCGTGAGGTCCGCAGAGAATACCGTATCAAAGGCGTAGTTCACGCCCATGCGTTTTAAGGCATCGAAGATCTTTCCCACCGGCGCGTCCTCGTCCGTAAGTCCGAGTTCCTCTCCCCAGGCCGCGCGCACCGCCGGTGCAACCTGTGCCACCACGATCTTATCCTTATTCTCAATCGCATCCCAGACTTTCTCCGTATCATCTCTCTCGGAGAGCGCACCCACCGGACAGTGGGTGACACACTGACCGCAGAGAGCACAGTCAGCTTCCCGAATCGTCTTATGTCCCGCCACATTCACGGTCGTTCTGGAGCCGGTTCCTTCCACATCCCAGATTCCCAGTCCCTGAATCTTATCGCAGACCTGCACGCAGCGCATGCACTTGATGCACTTCGCGGAATTGCGGATCAGCGGGAAATCCTTATCCCACGGCTGATATTCCGGCTCCTGCCTGAACGGAATGTCCAGAATGTTCAGGTCGCAGGCAACCTGCTGTAACTGGCAGTTTCCGTTTCTCGGACAGACAACACACCGGTTATCATGCTGGGATAACAATAACTGTACCGTATTTCTTCTATGATTTCTGACCTTCGGGCTGTTGGTGTAGATCACCATGCCGTCCTTCACAACATTGTTGCAGGATGTGATCAGCTTCTCTTTTCCTTCCAGCTCCACGACGCAGACTCTGCAGGCCGCGATCTCATTGATTCCCTTCAGATAACAGAGCTTCGGAATCGGGATCCCGTTTTTCTCAGCAGCTTCCATGATCGTGATATTTTCCTCTGCCGAAATCTGTTTTCCGTCGATGATAATATTTACCATAATGTACTCCTGCCTCCTTTAAAGATTCCGTATCCGAAATG
>CAKRNI010000001.1 GCA_934370915.1 uncultured Lachnospiraceae bacterium | reverse complement strand
ACGAAGATATACTCCGCATACGGCATGTAGGACAGGGTCTCTTTTAATTTTCTTGTGTACTCATAGATCGTCTTGTCATTCTTTTCGATGGCATCCCACTTGTTGACAACGACGATCACGCCTTTTCCGCGGTCGTGGGCGATACCGGCAATCTTTGCGTCCTGCTCTGTGATCCCCTCAACGGCATCGATGACCATGAGGACCACATCCGCGCGCTCTACCGCCGTCACAGTACGGATAATGCTGTAACGCTCGATATCCTCTTTGATCTTGCTCTTTCTTCTTAAGCCCGCGGTATCGATAAAGATATATTCCGTGCCGTTTCTCACGATCTCCGTATCGACGGCATCCCTTGTGGTTCCGGCAATATTGGATACAATTACACGGTTCTCACCGAGAAGCTTGTTGATAATGGAAGATTTTCCGACATTCGGTTTTCCGACGATCGCGATTCTCGGGCGGTCATCCTCGCTGTCGTCAGTCTGATCCTCGCGGAAATATTTTACAACCTCGTCGAGAAGCTCGCCGAGCCCAAGTCTTGACGCTGCGGATACCGGAATCGGATCGCCGATTCCTAAATTATAGAACTCATATACATCGTTTCCGAATTTTGCCATGCTGTCCACTTTGTTGACCGCAAGGACCACCGGTTTTTTCGATTTTCTAAGCATGTCCGCAACCTTGGAATCCGCGTCCACAAGGCCCTGACGGACATCTACGATAAAGATGATGACATCCGCTGTATCGATCGCGATCTGTGCCTGTTCCCGCATCTGTGCCAGAATGATATCTTTGGAATCCGGCTCGATTCCGCCTGTATCGATCAGGGTAAAGTTGTTGTTTAACCAGGTACAGTCCGCATAGATACGGTCTCTTGTCACACCCGGAGTGTCTTTTACGATCGAAATTGTACTGCCGGCAAGCACGTTAAAGAGTGTGGATTTTCCAACATTCGGTCTGCCGACGATCGCCACTACTGGTTTACTCATATATTCTCCTCACTTCCGGCGGAGCTTCCGCCATCTTTTCGTTCACTTTCCAAAACAGCCTGCAGATCCTGTCGCACACCCTCTACAGCCTGCTGCCGCCTGTTTTGTTTCACGGTTCATTTTCGCCGCCCCAGTCCGGGATCACTTCCCCGTCCTCTGTAAGACCGGCATCCTTCATTGTAAGCTCATATGCCCCATGTTCTGCAGTCTGCTCTCTCGCCGCCTCCGGGTCGAGAACTGCGTCCACAAGGTCATATCCGCTTGATTTTACTATATTTATCGGAATCTGTAAAGCATCTTCCGCCTGAGTCTTTGTGATGTCATCCAGAAAGACTTCCTCACCGCTCTTAAACATGACTGCCGGGAGAAGCAGTCTGTCACCCAGAGTTTTATCCTTTAGCTGGGCGATCAGATCCTGTCCCGTGATAAGGCCTGCCACCGTGATCGATTCTCCGAAAAAATCATTTCTGATCGGGTAGACATGGACGTTTCGTCCCGGATAGACCTTTTCGATCTCCCGCACAAGTTTCTCCAGATATGGGTACGGCAGACGTCCTGTAGCGATGGAAATTTCTTCCTCTTTTCCGTCATCCGTCTTTTCATCCAGAGCGTCCATGACTTCCTCCCGGAGCAGTCTCAGCATTCCGACACCGTTTTCCAGCTGGATATACCCGTCATATCGTCCCTCTTCCGGCAGTTCCCGCTCCGCCAGGATATACCACTCATCGCTGGCATGGATAAAATGGATCCCATGGCGCTCATAGTTGATCTTCTGCCATTTTTCGATCAGATCGATCACCTCACAGGCATCTTCCTTCGTAAATGGCTCCAACGGATAAAGTCCGTCGCGGTACTTTGAGAGTCCTACCGGAACCACCGATACGCTCTGCATGACCGGCGCGTATTTCGAGAGCTGCTCGATCGTGTAGGCCAGCTCTTTTCCGTCGTTTACGCCTTTACAGAGAACGATCTGTCCGTTCATCTCCGTCTCTGCCTCGTAGAGACGATCGATCTTCTTCAATGCCTCTCCGGCAAACCGGTTGTGGAGCATTTTACAGCGGAGCTCCGGGTTCATCGTCTGCACGGAAATATTGATCGGCGCCAGATGGAATCGGATGATCCGCTCAATATCCTTATCCTTCATATTTGTCAGGGTGATGTAGTTTCCCTGAAGGAACGAAAGTCTGGAATCGTCATCCTTAAAATAGAGCGTCTCGCGCATTCCCGGCGGCATCTGGTCGATGAAGCAGAAGATACAGTTATTTGAACAGGATCTGTAATCACTCATGAGTCCGTTCTCGAAGGTAAGTCCTAAATCCTCTCCGCCGCTTTCGATCTCCAGTTCCCACTCTTCTCCATCCGCTTTTCTCACGACCATGACAAAGCTCTCGGCATCCGTCATATAATCATAATCGAAGATATCCTCCAGTTCTTCCCCGTCTATGGTGAGCAGCACGTCCCCCGGTTCCAGTTCCAGCTCTTCCGCGATGGATCCCGGGGCAACTGCCATAATTTTATGTCCCTGATATTTCACTTTCTTATCCCTTCCTGCATGGTTCTAAACACAATCATACCAATCTTCCCAGGATTTGTAAAGAAACGATGTTCTTTTTCCTCTTAATTTATATGAAACTATTGACGAAAAATGTCCAAAAATGGTATACTCGGCGTGGAATGCCTGCAGATGTCCGTATAAATAAGTCCGTATAAATAAGGAAATGCAGGCAAAAAATATGATCTGACAGTCCGACCGCAAAAAAGGAGCCGGCCGGGCCGCTACACAAAAAATCGGAGGATTATCTGACATGTCTAACCAGTACGTTTTCAACGACCGTCTGCCGCTTGCACCGCTTAAGATCGCTGCTCTTGAGAGCTGCCGGGATCTTGCGCAGAAAGTGAATGACCACATTGTAAACTTCCGCCGCAACGATACGGAAGAATTAATTCGCCGCCAGGGCAACTTGCAGTACCGTGGCTACGATGTTGACTCCTATCTTCTCGACTGCGCATGCCCGCGTTTCGGAAGCGGTGAAGCAAAAGGTATCGTAAACGAGTCTGTTCGCGGAACTGATATTTTCTGCATGGTCGATGTTACAAACCATTCTCTCACCTATAAGATGTCCGGATATGTAAACCACATGTCCCCGGATGACCACTATCAGGATTTAAAGAGAATCATCGGCGCCACAGCATCCACCGCACACCGTATCAACGTGATCATGCCGTTCCTTTACGAGAGCCGCCAGCATAAGCGCACTCACAGAGAGTCCTTAGACTGCGCTATGGCACTGGAGGAATTAGTAAACATGGGCGTATCCAACATCATTACATTTGACGCACATGATCCGCGTGTCCAGAACGCGATTCCGTTATCCGGTCTCGACAACTTTATGCCGACTTATCAGTTCGTAAAAGCACTGTTTAAACATGACAATACCTTAAAGATCGATAAAGACCACTTAATGGTTATCAGCCCGGATGAAGGAGCTATGAGCCGTGCCGTATATCTCGCCAACAATCTCGGCGTAGATATGGGTATGTTCTACAAGAGAAGAGATTACTCCAAGGTCATCAACGGAAGAAACCCGATCGTTGCCCATGAGTTCCTCGGAAGCTCCGTGGAAGGAAAGACTGTGATCGTCGTTGACGATATGATTGCTTCCGGCGAGAGCATGCTCGATACCGCCAAGGAGTTAAAGGAGCGCAAGGCTGAGAAAGTCGTTGTATGCTGCACATTCGGTCTGTTCACCGCAGGTTTCGAAAAATTCGATGAATTCTACCAGAAGGGCTACATCGACAGCGTTGTCACAACAAACTTAAACTACCGTTCCCCGGAGCTCTTCACAAAGGAATGGTATGTGGAAGCTGACATGAGCAAATACATCGCTGCCATTATCAACTCCTTAAACCACGATGTTTCCATTGGAAACTCCCTGTCCCCGACAGACAAGATCCAGAATCTCATCAGAAAATACAACGAAGGTCTTCTGTAATTTTAAATTTCAAAGAATCAAAGAATGCCGTCCGGTTTCCGTTATGGATTCCGGACGGCATTCTTATTTGATTGAATTTCTTGTAAAATTTTAGTTTCCGTTTACGCTTCTCACCTTGCTGACAGACAGTTTATCCGCTGCGGAGGAATCAAACTCGACCGCGAACTGTACATTGTCCGGAAGCGCTTTTTTCTTTAACACATCAAAATACTGGGATGCATCCTTGATGACAAGTCCTGTTGTATTCCAGTTATCTCCAGGCAAAATCCATACTTTTAAGTTTCCGACCTTCAGCTCATACGGAAGCTTCTGGGATACCCACTCAGTCTTTCCGTACTTGGAGAGACAGCTATATACATCGCCCATCGTCAGTTTTCCGGTGGATCCGTCAAAGAGTTCTTCCTTCTCATATGTTGTTGTTCCGCCTTTATCTGATGCTTCCTGAAGGGTATCGGCATTCAGTTTCAGATTTCCGGAGTTCACGGCTGCCGCCTGTGTCGGCTGCGGATTTGCCTTTGTGGTCTCTTTCACAGTCTCCTTCACTGCCGCTGTTGTCTCTTTTACAGAAGCCGCCGTTGTCTCTTCCCCGGCAGTTTCCTCTTCATCTGTCTCGGTCTCTTCCTCTGAGGCGTCTGTCTCTTCCTCGGAAGCGTCCTCGTACGGGTTGTGATCCAGAAGCTTTCCGTCCACATCAGCAAACCGTCCATCCGGGGTTGTATCATCCACTAACATTCTTCCGTCATCTTCAAAATAATAAACTGCACCGTCAAGCTGCTGATACCCTGTCACTGCACTCGCATAGAGACGACCTGCCGCCGGGTTAAAGTAGTAGGAACCACCGGTCTCGTCAGTGTACCAGCCAAGTCTCCAGGAACCGTCCTTATTCAGACAGTATGTATAATCTCCTCCGCTGATCACACCCGCGTCATAATTGGCCGGTGCCAGAGCAAAGGCCCGCTTATAATACTTGGAAGCTCCTTCTACGTTTCCGGCTTCCAGAAGTTCATCCGCCTTTGCGTAGGATTCATCCGCAGCAGCGGAACGGTAGCTGTCCAATTCTTCCTTATAATTCTTATTTCCCGGTCTCATGGAAGCCGCTTTCTCCCAGAATTTCAGGCAGGCATCCATGTCTTCAAGCTCCAGATAATAGGAGGATGCGGAATTTAAGAACTCATCAAGTTGGTCATCCGTCACCGTGGAATTCTGGTTTACAAACCGCTCAAGACCGCTCTGGACAATGCCCTCCGCCTCTTTAACCTTTCCCGCATCCACATATACGGTAATCAGCATGGAATACGCCTCGATCCGGTCCGGTGCCTCATTGATCACAGCCTTTAAAGTCTCGATCGCCTGATCATTCATCCCTTCGTCATAGCAGTACTGTCCATAATTGATTCTGGCCTCCAGAAGGGCATTCTTAATGCTCTCATCATTCTGATCCGCATTCTGTAGAACCTTCACTGCATTTTCATAATCATCCATCATGGAATACGCCTCCGCAAGCTGCAGGGAGTTTTCCACGGTAATTCCGTCGATCTCCTGAAGCTTTGTAAGCCATGGGATCGCAGTCTCGTAATCTTCATTATCGGTAAGTACCTGACAGATCGAGCGCACACAGTTATCCTGCTCCTTCTCCAGAGACGCGTCCTTTGTTTTTTCATATCCCTGCTGCAGGATCGCCAGCGCCTCATCGTACTCCTCATATCCGATATAAGCTTTGGAAAGCTGGATATATGCCTTACCGTAATTCGGATCCAGTTCAATACACTTTAACAGGGACTCGATCGCGCTCTCATAATCTTCCTCCCCGATATACTGGGTGCCTTCCTTATAGAGACTCTCCGCTTCCGTTGAACTTGCCTGAGCTTCCTGGGTCGTGCCATTCACCGAGGCATCTTTCTTACCGCAGGCGGAACAGAGCATCACCGCCGCAGCCATAATCAAAAACCATTTTCTCATTCTAATTCCTCATTTTTTGCCGGAGTATTTTGTCATAGCGCAAAGCTTTATCTGATTTGCAGTTTTGGGATCCGGCAGATTCTATAGCTTATCAGTTTATAACTATACCATTTTTCTCTCTTTCTGTCCAGATGGAAGTCGTGGGAAAACTGTGGCAGATTCTGCCATCGGGCAGCTTCTTTGAAGGAACTTCGGCGCAAAACAGGGACCAGCCTTTCAGCTGATCCCTGCAGTCATTTTCTATTCGGTTTTCAGAAAAGCGGGAACCTTTTAAGCTTCCACATCTCCTCCTGCCATTCTCGCTTCCACTTCCTTCTTCTGAACATCGCCAGGAGCCTGCTCGTAACGGCTGAACTCGTAGGAGAATAAGCCGATACCGCCTGTCATGGAGCGGAGGTCTGTATTGTAGCCAAACATCTCGGACATCGGTACATCCGCAACAATCTCCTGCTTTCCGCCATGGAGAGAGTTCATTCCGAGAACACGTCCTCTTCTTCTGTTTAAGTCACCCATAACATCACCGGTGAACTTATCCGGAACGATAACTTTTACGGAGGCAATCGGCTCTAAGAGAACCGGGCCGGCTTCCATAAAGCCCTTCTTGAAAGCAAGGGTTGCAGCCATCTTGAAGGCCATCTCGGAGGAGTCTACCGGATGGTAGGAACCGTCGAGAAGTGTTGCCTTGATGCCGACTACCGGATAACCGGCTAACGGGCCCTTTGTACAGCATTCCTGTACGCCTTTTTCAACTGCCGGGAAGTAGTTCTTCGGAACCGCACCGCCGAACACCTTCTCCTCGAAAATATAAGGTGTCTCAAGATCTCCGGATGGCTCAAAGGACATCTTAACATCGCCGAACTGTCCGTGTCCGCCGGACTGTTTCTTATAACGGCCAGGAGCTTCCACTTTCTTGCGGATCGTCTCACGGAACGCGAATTTCGGCTTGGAGAGCTCCACATCGACTTTGTAACGGCCAAGGAGCTTGCTGATAGTAACTTCAAGCTGCTGGTCACCGATTCCGTAAAGTAAGCTCTGACGATTTTCAGTATCATTCACAACGCGGAGCGTCAGGTCTTCTTCCATCATTCTCGCGAGTGCACTGGAGATCTTGTCCTCGTCGCCCTTTGTCTTTGCCGCAAAGCGCATATATGTATACGGTGTGGAAATCTTCGGTTTGTGGTATACGATCGGAGCAGTTCTTAAAGCGATCGTATCACCTGTCTGGGTCACGGAGAGCTTCGCAACAGCACCGATATCACCGGCCTTTAACTCCGGAACCTCAATCACATCTTTACCTCTTAACACGTAAACTTTCGCAATCTTCTCCTCCGCGTCTTTGTTTACATTGTAGAGAGTGCTATCCGGCTTTAATGTACCCGTGCATACCTTCATTAAGGAATATTTTCCGATAAACGGATCAACGATCGTCTTGAAGACTCTCGCGGAGAGGGATACCTCATCGTTGTATTTCGCGGTAAAGTGCTCGCCGTTTGATACATCGACGCCGACACATTCGCCCTTATCCGGTGACGGGAAATAGCGGTCGATCGCATTTAATAATGCGTTGAAGCCCTGACAGTTAATACCGGAGCCCATCATGACCGGAACGATCGTGCCATCACACACGTGGGTCTGTACCGCGGTGTAGATCTCGTCCTGTGTGAACTCATCGCCGGAGAAGTAACGTTCCATGTACTCTTCACTTGTCTCAGCAACAGCCTCGATCAGGGCATCGCGGATAATTCCGAGGTTCTTTTTTGTATATTCAGGAATCTCACAGTCCTCATAGTCGGAAAGATTTGTGAAGCGGCGGCCCTGCATCTTAACTGCATTTACGAAGCCGACGAACTTTTCATTCTCACGGATCGGAACCTGGAACGGAGCGATCTTTCTGCCGAACTTTTTCTCAAGCTTTAAGATCAGTTCACGGAAGGACGCGTGGTCATCATCCATGTTTGTAACAAATATGATTCTCGGGAGTTTATATTCTTCACACAGATCCCATGCTTTTTCTGTACCAACTTCAATTCCTGCCTTACAGTTTACAACGATGATCGCCGCATCAGCCGCGCTGACAGCCTCTTCCACCTCGCCTACGAAATCGAAATAGCCTGGAGTATCGAGAAGGTTGATCTTGATCTTTCCCTCAGCGCCTTCGTACTCGATCGGAACCATCGTTGTGGAGATCGAGAACTGTCTCTTGATCTCTTCTTTGTCATAGTCACTGATCGTATTACCATCAGCAACTTTTCCCATTCTCTTTGTAACGCCGGTCAGATAAGCCAGTGCCTCGGCTACCGTCGTTTTACCGGCGCCGCCGTGACCTAAAAGTACAACATTTCGGATCTGTTTTGTTCCATAAATATTCATATGAATCCCTCCCGTATATGTTTTTTTGCCATTCTTTCAAAAGACTTCCGCAAATTACGGAGTTCAGATGTTTTGGCTATACTGCTTATTGCCTATGGTCATATTTTACCAAAACTTTTCGAATTTTTCAAGCTTAATATCGAAATTGCACAAAATATTTTCTGTCTTTTTTAAATTATATTGGAAATATGGAGGTTTCGTGTGAAAATCCATTAAAATCAACGGATGTATTCTATTTTTATGGATTTTGCCGAATCTCAGATGCTTCTTTTCTTCTCATCCAGTTCTTCCGAGCGGGATGCTAAGGCATTTTCTTCTAAAAAAGGTGCCTTGTCACATTCTTGCGCCTCGCGCGGTCGCTTGTGACAATCTGCATCTTCGCGCGAGTGCGCATCATTGGCACGTCAGTGCCGGAAGGGCTCACCCGCAATGTATTCATGTATTTTATCACTTTAAAGTATTGATTTTTTCTTGTTGACATTCATATTCCTGTGTTATAAAATCGAAGAGACAAAGGAGGAACTGCATCATGTCTGATTCTACATTTGGTTTTATCGGCCTTGGCCTTATCGGCGGTTCTATCGCCAGAGGCCTTCGCCGCGCAAATAAAGATATTACGATCATGGCCTACATGCGGACCCGCTCGAAGCTTGAGCAGGCAAAGAAGGAAGGAACCATCGATATCATTCTTGACGGGATCGACGAAACTCTCTCTGCATGTGACGTGATCTTTCTCTGCACTCCCGTGGAATACAATGCCATGTATCTCGAAAAGGTACGTCCGTTCTTAAAGCCGGGTGCTCTGATCACTGATATCGGAAGTACTAAGTCGGATATCCATCACGCTGTGGAACATTTAGGCTATGAGGATGTCTTCGTCGGTGGACATCCGATGGCCGGTTCTGAAAAGACCGGTTATGAGAGTTCCACAGACCACCTTCTGGAGAATGCCTACTATATTATAACACCTACAGAAAA
Source organism: uncultured Lachnospiraceae bacterium (assembly GCA_934370915.1). Taxonomy (GTDB): domain Bacteria; phylum Bacillota; class Clostridia; order Lachnospirales; family Lachnospiraceae; genus Pilosibacter. The sequence goes on along the minus strand of CAKRNI010000001.1, from coordinate 44,754 downwards.
GACTGTGCCGGAACAGATCGAGCGGATCCGCCGGATTGCTCTGGCCATCGGCGCGCTTCCGCTCGTTCTCGATTATCACGAGCATGATTTTTCCGTCGCAGCCATCAGCCACCTGCCGCATCTTGTGGCATCCAGTCTCGTAAATCTCGTCCACGATAACGATTCCAGTGATGAGATCATGAAACGGCTGGCCGCGGGAGGTTTTAAGGATATCACGAGGATCGCCTCCTCCTCCCCTGTCATGTGGGAACAGATCTGCATGACAAATACAGAAAATATCCTGATACTCCTAAAACGGTATATCGCTTCTCTGGAATCCATCTGCAAATCTCTGGAAAACCGGAACGGCGACGCAATCTACCGGATGTTTGAGGAGTCAGGCGCATACCGCTCAACCTTTCCCAACCGCGGACAGGGACCAATCGAGCGGGATCACTCCTTCAGTGTGGATGTTCTCGACGAGCCGGGATCCATCTCCGTTCTCGCCGCGATCCTTGCCGCCAAGGGGATCAGCGTCAAAAATATCGGCATCAATCACAGCCGCGAGGAAGGTGAAGGTGCTCTCAGAATCTCTTTCTATAGGGAAGATAAGAAAAATGAGGCGGCAGAACTTCTGAAAAGCCATAATTATATCCTGACAAAATAAGAGCCTGCGGTTTTATCCGGTTATCCGTCTGTATCCATCGATACTCCATGGATGGACCTACCGCCTCCTCGTCTCATCCAGGCGCACATCAGGATCGTATCTATATACATAAACATCAAATATGAGGAATTTATTTATGATATTACATAAAGCAGACCATGTCCGGGGAGAGATCACAGTCCCGGGCGACAAATCCATTTCCCACCGCAGTGTCATGTTCGGATCCATCGCAAAGGGCACTACGGAGATTCATAACTTTTTGGAGGGAGCCGACTGTCTCTCCACGATCAGCTGTTTCCGTCATATGGGAATCGACATTGAAAATAAGAATGGCATTGTCACCGTCCATGGAAAGGGTATGCACGGACTGACCGCACCGGCCGAAACTCTGGACTGCGGGAACTCCGGCACCACAACGAGACTCATCTCCGGCATCCTTGCCCCGCAAAATTTCGATGTGACCCTGACTGGTGACGAATCCATCCAGAAGCGCCCCATGAAACGCATTATCGAACCGCTGTCTATGATGGGAGCCGACATTAAAAGCGTTCGCGGAAATGACTGTGCACCGTTAAGGATCTGTGGAAAGCCGCTTGCCGGGATCCACTACACTTCCAGCGTTGCGTCCGCCCAGGTAAAATCCTCGCTTCTTCTGGCAGGACTCTATGCCGACGGACTCACAAGTGTCACCGAGCCGCAGGTATCGAGAAACCATACCGAACTTATGTTAAAATTCTTTGGCGCGGAGCTGGAATCCAGAGGAACCACCGTGACGATCTGGCCGGCAACCGAGCTTTTCGGAAACCGGATCGATGTCCCGGGAGATATCTCTTCTTCTGTGTATTTCGTGGCCGCAGGCCTAATCCTGCCGAACTCCGAAGTTCTTATTAAGAATGTGGGCATCAATCCGACGAGAGCCGGACTCATCAAGGTCTGTGGAGCCATGGGAGCCGATCTGACGCTCTTAAACGAGGATCACGGCAATGCAGAGCCGACGGCCGATCTTTTAGTCCGTACAAGCTCCCTGAAGGGCTGTGTCATTGAAGGTGATATTATCCCGACCCTCATTGACGAGCTCCCAACGATCGCCATGATGGCATGTTTCGCTGAGGGAACTACGGTCATCCGGGATGCTGCCGAATTAAAAGTCAAGGAATCCAACCGCATCGCCATCATGGTCGAGAATCTGCGCGCCATGGGGGCCGATGTCGAGGAAACCGATGACGGCATGATCATCCACGGCGGAAAACCGCTCCACGGTGCCGTTGTTGACAGCCACAAGGACCACCGCATTGCCATGACCTTTGCAATTGCAGCTCTCGCTGCTGACGGGGAGACGGAAATTCTTGATGCGGATTGTGTGGATATCTCCTATCCTTCATTTTATAAAGAATTGAAAAAGCTGACCTGCTGACTTGTTCCCGATGAATAATGGCTGTGAAGAATGGGTTGTCATTCTTCACAGCCTTTTTATTACCGGTAATTCCGCGCTGTTTCATGATAGATCCGCGTAATTTCCTGCAAAAGATCCAGATGTGTGAAATCCTTTTCATAGATGATCCGCGTCTCACGCATCATGCTCGAATTTTCGATCGGCAGCGCAACCATTTTCCCCTTCCGCAATTCATTCATACAGGCACTCTGTGGAAGACTCGGACACACCAACACCAGTACCACGCTGAATATCTACAGCCACGCTCTTGAAGAGTTTGACCGGAAAGCCTCTGATGTTCTGGCCGATACTTTAATAAAAAAAGCATAGCGTTAAAATTCCGGTCCCCAAATAGTCCCTGGAGACAACAAAAGCCGCCCTTTCTGGACGGCTTTCATCTTTCTATAAAACAACAAAAACCCTTGATTTACAAGGGTTTCATCAGTAAGCTCCCGGCCGGACTCGAACCGGCGACCTACGCATTACGAAAATTTATTTTTTCATTTTGGCATTTCCACGACATGCGAAAAAGTGAGGTTTTAAGCCACTTTCCGAGGTTTAGCCTTTATTACTCTGCAATGTTTTTTGCCCTTTTTTATTCATCGTAGTAGACAAATAGTAGACAAAGTATTGTATTGGTACATCGTACCTATTTGTCTACATACCACACTTCCATCGCCCCATTAGTTTTGCTATGCCAACAAGCACCCTGAAGATCTCCGTCCTCCTGGAGATAATACCAGTCTCCGGAGCCGTCAGCCGAATCCACCTGCTTTGTGTCTGGATTCCAGCGGTGCCAGCCGGTCCTGATGTAACCGTTTGCTCCGAAGAGGTAATGGTGGTGGTTGATCAAACGCCAGTCTGATGCTACCCAGGATCCGTCCTCGTTCTGCCACCACCAGCCGTGCGCATCGTGCTGCCAGCCTTCTACGATCTGCTTTTCTTTCGCTGATGGCCATGTCTTCATGAATTGCTCCGGCGTCTTAAATTTCTTTTTTATCCCGCTCGTCGATGATCCCCAGTCTGGAAGCTGGAAGTGAGGTTTGTCCACGATGGATTTCCAATTTCCGCCCCATTCGAGACCAAGTGCCACTCCGATCTTACCGACTTTGGAAAAGAATCCATCTTTATCATAATAGGCACCGCGGCCGTCGGCTCTGTAAATATCAAACGCCACTCCCCACTGATGATAAGAGCTGTAGCTGCTACCTTTCGCATTCGTGACAATAGTCCCTGGCTTTGTGCGTCCCTGAGCATACAGGGCATCCTGCTCTGCCATGGTACGCAGCGTCTCACCAATTTTGATCTGCAGTCCCTGCTTCTCGCATTCCTTGATAAGCTCCGCGGCCAGCGTCTGGAGCCGCGGGTGACATAATGTAATATCTCTCATAATTTTCTCTCCTCTCCTATCAGAAGAAAGCCCGGAAGAATATCCCCTCCGGGCTGTTGCGACGTCGCAACGGCCATTCCCCGGCCGCAAGGGAGATAGTGGATCGCCTCCTCCTACTTCTTATCGCTGTATTTCGTACGCTGCCAAATCTCAGCAACACGTTCCCATCCATCCAACGCCACCAATGCCACTACAAAGGCCGCAATCATGCACGCAAAAATCATGTACCATGTGATCGGTCTCGACATCCACATCATGATAGCCACTAATGCTGTCGGGCAAAGTACCAGGCTCAGCACAATTACGACCACCGCGGTCGGGATCTTTTTAAGTCCCGGTAACTCCTTGACGACCTGAGTAATCGCAGATACTAAAAAAGCCATCACACCGATGGCCATTAATAAATAGGTTGCATATGTCATCATTTCATTTACATTCATAATTTTTCCTCTCTTTCTTATTCTTCGATTCCGTATTCTCTGCGCTTGATCTTCCTGTCAAGCACCTTCGCTTCCTCATCACTCAGAGTGGGGAGCTTCTCACAAGCCTCATATCCGATCTGGCAGTCTCCGTTCCCACCGGCCGCCCGGTATGGCTTATAAATATAATCCAGGTTTCTGCGCTCTTTTAAGGTGACGCCGCCGCGCTGAACGAACTTATCCGTAAGATAAAGTAACTTGTCATGGCCCAGACCAATTATCATATCATTCTGTGCCTGCTCATGTTTCGATAACGCGGTCTTTTTATTATCATGTCGTGTGATCAGGAACTGAATAAATGCGAAAATCGCGTTTGATCCGATCACAGCAACAACAATCGGCGTTGTGTCCATTTCTACCATCTCCTCTCTGACATCCAGACTATGTGCCTGCTATGCCATGTAAGCCCCACGTTGTACCGCGGCCGCTCTTCTCCGTAGCGCCGATATCGAATCCAGTCATCCAGGATGATACCCGCCAAGCTGACCGGAAGCCACAATAGAAAATACTGAGGGCAGATCTGCCCCAGGAAGTTACCTGGCATACCACTGTAGTCCCAGACGTTCCAACCGAGCCATCGGTTGACAACGCATCCGGTCAGAAGCTCCAGTATCGTGATTCCGATCGCGCCGATAAGGATCTGCATCCACACTGGCATCTGCCATGGTAAAATCTCGTTGATCAGTCCCAAAAAGACAAAACATAGACCACCAAGCACGAACATGGACCAATGGCTGTACCCTCTCCAGATCAGTTCGATCAGTATGTAAAGCAACCCTCCTACGCCCATCAGGAACACATACTTATTCCTTAACCTCTGATTCATTTACATCACCCGCACTTTCTTTGAGATCTCTGAAGACTTCGGACCAATATTTTTCCGGAATTTCGGCGCCATAATAGATCTGCTGGATCTCTTCCGCAGACTCAGCACCGTTAATCCACATATTCAATGAATTACAGTATGTTGTGTGATAGCTCACGTATTCCATTGCCGCTGAAACAATCAGCTGCATATCTGCAGCATCATAATATCGGCACGGCTGACCGTCTGTGTGATACCTAAGCCGTGTCGCTCCTGCGCTCAATTCAGCCTGTTTGCCAAAAAGGTTGAGCTGATCACGTTCCGTCAGTGAAAAGTGTTCTGTAGATCCATCCGTAAGCACCACATCCACGCCGGAATAGATGGACCGCTCACATGCCTGGCTGATTTCTCGTTTCTTCGCCATCTGTAGCTCTGCAAGAGTCGGCGTGTACGGCTCCGGTGGAAGGACCTCGCCGCCAGTATCCGGATCCGGCGCCTGGTATGTACTGCCGTCATCAGATAAGTATATCGTCTCCCCTTCGTCTCGATAAACTGTGGTCCATCCGGACAATGTTGCGCATTCGATGCCACCGTCTGTGTAGAGGGTAATATCTCCCCATTTTGTCGGCGGTGTACCCACGAAGACGATTTGCAGCACGTGCGGCTCGATTGTCTGGATGCTCCGGATCTCGTATGCTTTGCTTGATCCCTTGATTTTGATTTTTTCCATGGAAATACCTCCTAAAAAATAATTTTCTGTATATAAAAAGCCCCCTCACGGGAGCTGAATTTTCGATTTCATATTAAATTTATGTTTTTCCTCAATTGTATAGTGACTCCCAAGCACTTGCTAATAATTTGAGTAACGTCTTGCAGTACGAAGCTACAACATCTAATCCATTTGACTTTGACGATACAACTGTATTGACCGGTTTTTACAGGCTTGGAAATACTTCTACTTATAAAAATTCTCCATATGGGGGGAATGTTGCTTGGGGTAATGTTATTGTTTCAAGGGTCTTAGATAGAGACACATTATCAATGTTCGTTCTTCCCTTTGATACGTCTACTGTTATTTTTAAATCAGGCAGTATTGGAACTTGGAAAACAAATAGCTGGAAGACACTGGTGTCAAAAGATGATATCCCTACCCGCTACGGCAATACCGGAATTGTTATTCCTGCGGGTAAGTCCTGTAAGATTTCTGCCGCTATGGACGCTGTATTTACCGCACTGGTTTGTGTACAAGGAAAATCGGGTAATGGCTCTGGCACATTTATCATAAGTGGATATGGTTTAGATGGAGGAACATCCAGATATCGTGTTCAGGATCTTAATACCTCGGCAGCTCTCAGTCGCATTACATGTGTCGTTGGCGACGGAACATTCTTTACAGTAAATAATGGAACAAGTGTATCTGTTTATTTAGTTATTGAAGAATTTTTCAATCAAGGAGAATTTACGTGTTCTATCATTTAACTGATTGATTGGGAAAACTATACCTCTTTAGGTGTTGCATTTGGTGTAAATTTATACACGGTCACGCCGTCACCTGTTTCATTTTTATAATATCTGAATACCAGTTGATTTGAAATACTATGTATTCCGATAACCCACGCGCCATCGTCGGTTGACATTTTCAAAAAAGGGGAAAAGCTGTCACCTGAATGTTTTTCCATTTTAAAATAGGAATTTTGAATTCCGCTCGCCCAGTTTCCAGAAGAAGGTTTGAATTCTTTTTGTGCACAAGTATTTAAATCGTCCTTTGTGACGTACTGATCCCATCCATTCCATTTTCCTCCATCGTAGCTATTAGCTGCGAGAGGGGCTTTCGAGGAAATTCCGTACAGTAAAACTGTAACAATCGTGCCTTTTGATCGAACGATTATTGTTGCACTTGAATATTTGTAATAGGAATTTGGAGTATCAGCGCCCGTATAACTATCACCCGGAAATCGAACAGTGTGCATTCCTTCGGGAAGCGTCAAAGCATAATCTAAAACACTTGAAGATAATGAAGTATCCAGCCGAGAATTTGTAATACCCACCTCACTATACAATTAAGTCGGTCAGTCAGATCTGCTGGATCCCGCCGTCATACCTCTGCGCATGACAAATAAGCGACCGTCTCCGCCCGCCTTTTCTATGGGCATTCTATGGTTTTATGCGTATTTTCTGTGCGATGCCCGAACTTGCTCTTCTACTACCGTACAATAGATCATGGTGGTGTCTAATTTCTCATGACCTAGCAACTTAGAAACCTGCTCCAGCGGCATCCCGCGTGCCAGAAGATCCGTGGCAATTGTTCTTCGAAAACGATGCGGGTGGACTTTTTTCACGTCTGCACGTTTCCCCAGTTGTCTAAGCATGTACTGAATCCCGGCCACCGTCAGTCTACGTCCGGGGCGATGCTCCGTTCCAAACAATGGTTCAGAATCTTTTGCATCTCGCTCTTTTAAATATCTCTTCAAGTAAAACTTTGCCGAATCTGTTAGATATGTTCGTCTTTGTTTACTTCCCTTTCCGTATACAATCAGTTCCTGGCGGCCCATTTCGATATCACCCACATTCAAGGCGGCCATTTCCGAAACTCTGACGCCGGTCGAATATAAAAACTCGATCATCGCCCTGTCTCTCACGCCTAGACATGCATCACGCAGACGTTCCAGCTCCTCTGCCGAAAACGGCTTCTTTATCTCCTTTTCCACTTTCAATGTGCCGATCTTTTTCACTGGGTTGTTTCGGACAAGTTCTTCAGTAAGCAGAAAGTCCCAAAAGCTCGATAGATAATGCAGTCTTGTCTGTACAGTGATCGCCTTCATCCCCTTGATTTCGCGCATGTAGCCATAGTACATACGCAAGTCCATGCTCGTTATGTCCTCGATGCTCTTCCCCAAAAAGGTCATCACATTCCGGACTTCTTTCACATAGTGTTCCAAGGTCTTGCGTTTTCTGTTCATGGCGATTTTACTGGCCACGAACATTCTGATCCGAGCCTCGTCTCCATCTTCTTCAGTGTTCACCAGTTCTGTGTGTTCTTCCCGTATCTCTTTCCCGTGAAAATTTAGATATAGGACGTTACTGAGATGTTCCAGTTGCTCCGGATCCAGCCGCGATGTCATCTCATTTAGTACATTTTTTATAATCTGCTCTATCATAAAAGCCTCCTTTCCTTCACATTTTATTGTAAAAGATGGAGGCTCAGATAGGGCATCAACCTTATTCCCGTACTCAATTGTATAGTGAGGTAGGAACGGTCTCCGATAATTTGAGTAATAAAGCTGATAAGACTTCCTTGTCAAGCTATGCCCTAAAGTCGGATTTAACAGATGCAGCAACATACAAACCAATGCTCATGTACGATGGATCGAAAACTGTTGCCGCGTTTTGTCAGTCCATAAAGCCAGGAACTACTGCAGTTGTATACGCGCCTTCCAACTACGATACTCAAACAACGGGTATTCCTGAAAAAGGCGCATGTTTTATTACGGTGTATAAAAGTGTAACATCCGGATATGGATTTTTTGATGCTCTTATGTTCGGCGGAAAGCACTATTATTGCACAGAAGATAGCGGAAAAACTTCTGGATGGACCTAAAATCATGCGTAAATCATGATTGCCCTGCAATGAATACACAAAAAATACTCCATCTTTTATTGTTTTGCAACATGCAAGTGTTTCCTGATATGGCATGGAATCGCTTCTTCGATACTCTCTTTGATGTCTTTGATGTTCCCAGGAATTCCCGATGTTCCCGTAAACCGAACCGTTGCTCTGTATTTCGGGTTATCCTCTTTTATCTCTACCGCTGCATTGGTATAACTTTCTGCGATATTGCGGATCAGCGCCACCAATGTGGTCGCGGCCCCCGCCGCTTTTGCTGAAATTTTTTCTCTCCGGTAACGATCTGATTTTCCTGCGTCAGGGATAATTCCGAATATTCTCTCATGTCTTGAGAGTAATCCTTTTCCCGTAGCGCTCGTCCAATATATCTCCTTTAAGGTATTTGCAAGGCTATCTTCCAAGTTATCAGACTCCTGCGATAGAATTCCCTGAATCTCCTGCATTGTTTCGTTATCATCGTAATAGTCTGGTAAGACCTCAATCAGCCGCAATTGTATGCACCTCCTCCAGACTTACCGTACCCATCGCAGGGATTTCTTTCTCGCCTACTATGATATTGCCGGTGGAATTGTTAATCCTTAAATCATCGTAATCCTGGACTCCTTCAATATTGAGAAGAAGACTTCCGATTTTCGCATAACTGACACGATACTCCACGAAAACCAACGATTTCAAATACTCCGTGAACTGGCTCTTGAACATAGCAAGCACATCATCCAATGCTTTTGTTCCATCCAGAATCACATTCGCTGACACATTGACGGACCTAATCGTCGGACTCGAGACAGTGACCGTTGCCCCGATCGGGCGAACCGTTTCTATATAATCTCTCACAGCAGACTCCAATGAAGGATTTCTTGCCTTATCCACATCCACGATCAGTACCGTTAGCGTCCCATCTCCGGAATCAAGAGGAAACACTTTCGCATCTCCGACACCGGGGACTTCCATCGCCCACTGTCTGTAATGGTGTTTATTTCCCGATGTCGCTGGATTCCGCACTTTCTCATAGAAGCGTTCTCTCAGCGCTTCATCTGCCTCCTCATCGGCTCCATCAGTAATAATGTCCGTCAGTTCTGCGGTTACATTGGAAACTGCCGAGAGCGGCTCCAGGGCTCCCGAATATGTATTTCCGATCTCTCCTGCCGTCTCGCATTCTGCCTCATAGACGTTTTCACCTATCCGTCCGATTATCCGATATGCCACATCACTGATCATCCATCTTGTACCGATTGCAACATCTCCGGATGTTACGATTTTCCGAACTGCCGGGCTTGCTACTTTTCTATTCACTCCATATCCGCTAACGGCACGGTCCAGATACTCTCCGACCGCTGTGTCCGGGATAACAAGGTCAACAAAGTTACTCAGCTGAAAATACTGATCTGCCAGAAAATACGCCGCCGGGGCAAGGGCATCATAAATCACACTGCCTTCTCGTTTGTCCACATCATTAGAGACACGATTGAGCATACCTTGAAGTATATTTTCATACGTCTTATCTTCAAACATTCACCTCAACTCCTTCCCGTAACTGACCAAATATGCTCAACACATCAAAAGAACATACGCAGGTGATTCCCTTAAACTCAAACGAAAAGCCGGACACATCGCTGATCCTGTCGTCCTGCAGCAGTGTCTCCCGGATCATCCGCTGCATCTCAGCCCGAATATACTCCTGATCCTGTCCGATCAAATCCCGCCAGTTCACTCCATAATCGAAGCTGTAGATCGGATACTCAAACTGCTGCGTCGAGAGTCGTTTCCGGATTGCCTGCCCCAGTGCCTCCAGATCATTTACCATTCCACGAATACGGATACCGGAGTCGTTGTAGCTCTGATTTGAGAATGTCTGTTTCTGAATTTTGGTATCTGTTGTCAAAGCCATTACTTCAGCGCCTCCTCTTTTATTTCATCCTTGAAGGCCAGGCGTCGTTCGATAACCTCCAGCACATAGAATTCCTCCCAACCGGTTCCCGCAATCATGCGGACCTTGTCTCCTGTCCTCAGCTGCGCTTTCATGTTTCCAGAAAGCTGTGCCACCGGGATCTTGAACTTCTCATTCACCCGAACCCCGGATCCGTCATAGGTACCCACAATTATAGCGGGCAGCTTCTGATTGTTCAGAAATGCGCTCATCACTTTCTTCAATTCTTCCGTCAACATCATTGGGCGATCACCTCCAGTTCCATTGTGTGCGTCGGCAAATATTTGTGTGTTACTTCTTTTACGATCACACGCCGGTCCAGTTCGATATCTGTAATGCTGCCATAAATACTGCATCCAGCTCTCACAGAATGATCCCCGATGCAGGACAGCTTTATCGTTTCTTTCTCATGGTTATATAGCTGTAGAAGCTTCTTCGCCTTCTCCTGAAGCTTTGCCGCATCAGCGCTCTTATCCGAAACATGCTCATAATACTGCAGGTTTCCATATCGATTTACTGAATCCTGATCTGCAGTCTGGGTGGTCTGCGCCTTTCCGTTCTTCTCATCCATCCAAGAGATCTTCACTACATTGTAAAATTCATCATCAATGGACTTCTCCCAGCTGTATCCATACGCCAGGGAATCATCACCAAGTACCAAAGGGAGCTGAAGGTCCCGGAGGTTATCCAACCGGATTTTTCCGTAAACGTCCGCCAAACGATACCATTCTCCCTGCGGATTATCCGCAGTTTTTGTATTAAGAAGAGTATCTCCGATCAGTCCATAGATCACATCAATCCATGTGTCTTGGTACTTTACTTTATCCCTTGGAACTTTGTATGCAATTCCTGCCGGCATATCCCCGGCCGTTAGATTCAGATATCTGCACATCGACTGAGTAACGGATACCACATCGTCATGTCCGCCTTTTAATGGAATGATATCTTTAGACTTTCCGCGTCGTAACTGATCATAAGCCTTTACTTTCACCCGCCGGTCTTCACCCATGCTGACACGGAATACTTCTCCGAAAAAGATGCCGTCCTTCTCACTGGTATTAGTGAGCCGGACGACATCTCCATTTTTGATCATCAGTTCTCCGTCATACAGGTATGTGAATTCCAGGACGGAAGCGCCTGAATTGAATTTGTCCTGCCAGCTGATCTCCGAGCACATTTCTGATATTTCATAGATCACACCATTATTTTCCACGCATAGCTGCATAACGTCCTCCTCATGATGGAATCGTGAATACCTGCCCCGGATAAATCAAATTTGGATTTTTGATCTTATCCGCGTTCGCACTTACGATTTTCGAATACTGTGCCCCATTCCCATAGAACTGTTTTGCAATCTTCCAGAGGGAATCTCCTTTCTGTACAGTATATGTCTTTCCTTCCTCCACTGCCGGGTTCGTCGGCTGCGGTGTCTCTGGCTGGGCCACCGTCGCTACCGGTGTCACAACCGCGCGGTATTTTTTTGACGGTTTCCGATACTGAAGAAACGAGAGGGTCAGATATTTATCCCCCTCTTCTCCCGATTTTTCCAAAATTTCACAGGATTCCACCAGCACCATCACCGACTCATCATCCGTCATGCCGTTGGAATAAATGAGTCGGACCGGCGTTTTCTCTTTTTGTGCCTTCGTGAGCATTCGAATGTACCAGTCCGGATCCGCGCGGCTGCTCGGTTCCATATAGTGCATCTCATGGTGCGGAAGTTCACATTCGAAGTTATACTCATTCAATGCCTGGTAAGTTGGAACGCTTACCTGCCCGCTGCCGAGCACCTGGTATTTCTCAATATTCAGCTTCTGTTTCTTCTTGATTTCTTCCGGGTTCACCGGAAGCTTATACCGTTTACTCTTGTATTTGATGTACACGCTGTAGCTCATCAGTATAATCCCTCCGGTGCTGTTTCCAGTTCATCTCTAAGAATCTGAACGATTGCCGGTCCGATCTGCTCGTAATCCGTTTCCTTGTGAATATCCCCGGTAAATGTGATTGCGATGTTCGGCGCCAGTGTATTCTGGGCGATTCTCGCAACATAGTCACGTTCTGCAAGTTCCTTCAGATAGCTAATATCCTCATCTTCCAACGACGCCTTGATGCTGCCATTCTTTTCAGTGCCTTTTACAACAGCCGGATCCCCGACGGTTCCGATTGAAGATCCGACACCGCCATTAAAGAAATCGGTTACTTTATCGGCTGCATTGGACCCCCAACTGTAGCCGTTATTATAAGCATTTTGTGCCCATCCCTTTTTCCAGGTATCGAATGTATTAAGTCCCTTGTTAAAAGCGGCGCCTACGTCCTCGTAGGATCCTTTTTCCGATGCATATTGCTGTGCCTTTGCCCGATAGGTGTCAGCCTTTCCAGATAAACCCGCAACATCAATATTTACAAACGGAAGGGCATTGAGCTTCTCGGCAATTCCTCCAATCACCTCTGTCGCCGTCGCCAGCAAATTGTAAAAGAACGATTGAACATTACGAATTGAATTGCCGAATGCTGTTTTGATATTAAACGCAACAGCCCGTCCACCATTTGCTATTGCAAGGAACACATTCGCCGCTGACAAACCTAAATTCACAACAAATTGTGCAGCTACAGAAAATCCTCCACAGATAATTCCCGTTGCACTGACCGAAGCACCAGTAATTTTATTAAACGCTGCCACGCCGGCGTACAGGACTGCAATCAAGCCTATGACTCCAATCATCATGAGCCCTGCCGGATTCATCGTACACAACGCATTCCACACCGTTGTCGCCGCATTCAATACCCATTGGGCTGCCGCCGCTCCATAGGTAAACGATGCATACACCGCAAGAGCCGCACCTAAACCTAAAAGCAGCGGTCCGATGATCGACATGTTGTTAGCCAGCCAGCTGACTACCGTCAATAGCGGCGCCGATCCCTTCTGGATCATGTTCATGGCACTTGTCCAGACCTGTGCCCAGGTCATCGGCATAGAATTAAATTTCCTGTCGATCTCATCCATCGCCGCAAGCTGGGCATTTTTTACCATCTCTGCCGACAGCATGCCTTTCTCGGCATACTTCTTGATGGAGCCTTCCGCCCATCCCATGTATTTTTCGATATTTCTGGCAATACTCGGCGCTGCTTCCAGGACGGAATTCAGCTCATCGCCACGGAGTGCGCCGGATCCCATCGCCTGGGTTAACTGGACCATGGCTCCTGCCGCAGCTCCGGCTTCTGTTCCACCGATTACAAACTGCTTATTGATCGACTCAACGAAGGCAATCAGCTCATCCTGGTTTTTAAAGGCACTGCTGGCATTTAAGCCCAGGCTTGCAATTCCATTCGCTGTGCTCTCAAAAGATGCCCTGGAACGCTGCGCGGAGGCGTAGACCTTATTCTGGAAACTCGGGTCGATAACATTCCCGGAATCATCCGTATTCACAAGGTTCAGCCTGGTATTTGCATTTGCATATGCGTCAGAAGCAGAACCAAGCATTTTTCCAACATCGACAGCAGTTTTTACAGCGAAGACACCCGCCAGAGCTTTGGCAACTCGATCAGCAGTCTTCTTTGTCCGTTCCATCTCATCGCCAAGACCTTTCATCTTCGTCTTGGTCTTGTCGGCACCTGCGCCTGCTCCGCTCAATCCTGCCCCAGCCTTTGTTCCTGATTTCCCTACTTTATCAAGTCCTGTACTGACTTTATCGGCCGCCGTACTCGCCTTTTCAATCGATGCTGCCGCCCGGTCGGAGGCCTGCATGATTTTCGAGATTCGCGATGAATATCGATCCTGCAACTCAAACACTGCTCTCAATACTCCCATGTGGTTCCTCCTTCCCTAATGCTTATTCGCAGCTCTCTTCTCCGCCTCAATTCGAAGTTCAATACTTGCTAATACGATTGCTTTCTCCCTGATCGGCATCGTTGCCAGTGTTTCAGGGAGAATATGCAGTTTCTGCAGGGCATAATGAGCCAGACAAAATTCCAGATCATTATGCCTTATGCGTTTTTTGCTTCATCCTTCAAATCGTCGAAATTCTCCAGACCAGAAAGTGTCTGGACCTCATCGATCAGGCGGTCATATTCATTTGTGTAAAGCATCTTTTTGAGGAGCGAGACCTCCCCGATTACGCCATAAGTTTTCTGAAGCTCTGCATTCTTCAGATCCGGGAATACCACCGCGGCTGCCGTTGTCTCTGCCACATACTTTACACGGTCAAATGTCTGGTTTCCTTTCTTATCCGTCTTGATGCAGCCTCTCTGGATCACATCACAGATATCCTGTGTCAGCGGTCTGATCACAAAAGGAAGAGGATCCCCTCCTTTTGTTTTAAAACGGTTGGATACGACAATCTCTTTATCCGGAGTTACTTCCGGATGTAAAAAACCATATAAATCCATTTCTTTCATATCTGCCATAGTCTTCTCTCCTTATCTAAAATTCTCCGGTAACTGGAACGCCTCAAGGCAGTCACAGTCATCGAATGTAAAATCAGAATCAAACGTGATCGGATCCTCACTGTCGTCTTCCAGGTATGCGACCGGAACTGTCTTTAAGATCACATGGAACAGAGTCACTGTCTGCCGGCCTACTGTAGACTGCGGATCTTCATTCAGGAACTGCAGGGTGGATGCCGGGTAAACGCCGTTCTTTTTGTATCCGAGAAACTCTTTTAATGCATCCGAATTCATGAAATAAAAGGTGCCGGATCCCTCTCCGGTTGCTCCAACAACTTTATGCTGCTTCATGCGGTGCCCGAGAAGCTTTTTCTCTGCAACAGTCAGTGTGACATGTGCATCGATCTTCGAGATCTCAAACATTTCACGGTTCTGTCCGCTGCGGGTGATAAAGCCTTTTCCTTCAGATCCACCGAGGGTATCACTGAGCTGTGTATAATTTGCCATCTGTCTCCCTCCTTACGTCAGATTTACTGTGATGTAGGCAATCTCCATACTGCCAACAAGCTGAACCGCAACGGTTACTACCACAGCGTTGATCGCCGTTCCGGCTTCTACTGTGATGTCATCTGCACTGAAATTCTGAATCGCACCACGGCGTTCCAGATCAGCGAAATACTCAACCAGGGCGCTCTTGAAAATAGATCGTCCTTCCTCGTTATTGTTGTACTTACCTTTGATGTTGGAATCCCAGACCGTTCCGATGTCCTCCCGGATTCCGCACGCAGTACGTACAGACCGATTCTGCTTCATGATGTCCCCGAGGGTCTGTGTCGTGCTTGTCAGCGAGTTTACATCTGCCACGACCGTGACATTCTGGGACTTGTCCACAGTAAGGATCAGCTTTCCTGCCTTGATCGCCGTCTCCATCTCCGTCTTTGTCATTCTTGGTGTTACATCGATCGCGCCGACAAACTTTCTTGCGGTATTGGATTCCGTGATCTTCGCCCCGGCCGTTACACCGCCGATCCATGCACCTGTTTCTGCTGCAGTCAGTGTGGATCCATCTGAAAGCGTTACTCCCTGTACGTTGTTGATCACATACTGGCTGTCTGCAACATAATTGGTCAAAACCGCCGTAATGTTCTTTCCTTCCTCTTCCTGCATTGCCTTAACCCAGTTCGCGATCGTCTGCTGAGCGGTTGATGCAGATGTCGTGGACTTCTGATACGGATACACAATCACGTTTGCGTCTTCCGTCTTCAACTTCGCAAGCATTGCTTCCACATGATCATCCGTATGATTTGACGGAAGCTTATATAAAAGCACCGTCTTGGCTCCCAGAAGCGCCAGATTTGCCAGTTTCTTATCCGTTGCAGTTGCGTTCTCCGGATAATTTGCCTCCGTCGCTGTGATGCGATAGATAGCACCGTCATCTCCCACGGACAGTTCCTGTGTCAACGCCACAGTTCCCCGGTCTCCGGCCGTGATGCTCAACGGTGTATTGGTAACAAGGTTGATGTACGCTGCCGGAATGACCTTATTCTGGCTTTCCCATGTTCCTGCCATCTTTTTCCTCCGTTTCTAAATTTGTGTTCATTTCTTCCATCTTCGGGATCTCTTTCTTCTCGTATTCGGTGTAGGTCACATCGAACATCAGGTGAAGGACATCGTCCACGATAGATGCACTTTTGCTCCTGACATAAAAAGAGATGCCGTCGGCGCTTATCACATCAAAACGCCGGAGCATCTCCTGTTTTACTTTTTCACATTCTTTTCTGCGGTTTTCGCTTTCATCACCAGGGAAATACTGAACATCAAAGTTCTGTTTGATCCGCTGTCTTTCTGACAGACGCCGGTTTGCTGTCGTTTCCGTAATTTCCACCAAAATACACGGAAATTCCATGTTCTGGGGGATGTTATCCCGGTAGATCTTCTTAAACTCCGGCACAGATGAGCGGCATTCCGCGGCAATCGCTTTATATAGACTCTCAACCATCGTGTTCCCTCCTGATCCGTTCGATTTCAGCTTTGAAAAGTTCCATCAGCCGCCTGTCGATATAGGAAACGCCTTTCTCCAGCATGTGATGCCCCGAAACAAATCCTGTTGTCTTTCCCGATCGGCTTACAACTCTGTGTCCATAGTTTACAAACTCCGAATAGTCCGCCGTATTGACCAGAACTTTCTTGACTCCAGATGGTCCTTTTACCGCAGGAGCCGACCGCCAGGACTTTCTCAAATGTCCGGTTCGTACCGGTGTATTCTTTTTGATGTCCCGCACCCCTTCGTTCACTGCCTGGTTTAAGAGCTTGATATCGATTTCCGAGAGATCTCCCATCTCTGCTTCCAGATCTTTCCGAAACGCATCCAGCGCCGCCTTATTTCTTCGATAATTGGAACTGCTCACGCCTTCTCATCCCTCTCTACCCTACACTGGTACTGAAAGCTGTAAGGGTGCACCTCTCCAACCCGAAGCTTTACCTTCTGTCCATTGCGCAGCATGACCACCACTTTGTCACCTTCCCGGATATCTGTTTCCAGTCCGTAGAAGAGCTGATTAGCCGCCTGCAGGGAAGGCACCGGGCTTCCTGCGGTTCCCTGATTTGAAATGCTGTAACGGCACTTTACGCTGGATGCCACCAGACTCTCGCCGGACGCGTCGAAACCGGCGTCATCCTTTTTGTCCTGATACCGGTACACATCCATAACCGAATCATACATTACTTCATAAGGGTTAAACATATCCTCTCAACCTCCTGTAACGCCGCAGTACCGTTTTATCAGCATCTGACAAACCGTATATGCCCTCACGGCTGTTACTGCCACCCGTGGCGTAGGTAATGCTCCCATCACCCTCTTTAATGCTGGCAATGTCCTGCTGATAACCGGTTCCTTTCACTGCTTCATAATCCATCGCATCTTTCACCTTCTTGCGAATAAAGGGTTCCAAATGTTCCGGAAGTTTCTCCTTGCTCAGATTGCAGTAATCGCAGACTTCGAGGATGACATCGGAGATGCTAAGATCCCGTGTGTCATCCTTGATTTTCAGGTTATTCTTCACTTTCTCTAACATCTCCGAAAATGTCATAACGCCTCCTATCCCAGTTTGTGCTTGAATGCCACGATACGGATCTGCTTCGGCTCATAGACCGGCCTCCAGTTTTTCGGGTTTGCCACCTCAGTTCTGGACGGACCCTCGGTCTTTGCCACCTCAGCATTCTGCCATGCGATCCCTCTCGGATGCAGGATCATGGTCTTACGGTTGATCAGATAATCGACACCGGAACCTTTGCGCTTTGCACGATCGGTCTCAGTCGGTACGAATCCAACAGGATGACCATTTCCAAGTGCTACAGCCCCGTTACCGAAGAGATACGTCGTGTAGGTACCGTCAGATACCGGACAGCCATCATCGACGATAACGCGTTTTCCCTGATACAGACCAAATGCAACGTCATTGGACGGCTGCACGGTCTCGATCAGATTCTGTTTTTTCAGATATGCTTCTGTTGCAGAGTGCATGCAGACACCGGTTAACTGCGCCTTCGCATCACCTAACTTCTGTTCTGCATCAATAAACGCAGCTCCGGACCAGTTTGCTTTCGCACCGCTTAATCCGGAAATGTCCAGAATGTTGCTTTCAAGCCTGGTCTCTGCCGGCGGAGTTCCGGATCCACCGGCCGGCACAGTTCCAAATACACCACCGAGGATGGCAATTAACTCCTTCTGCATGTCACGTTCCCAGAAGCGTGCCACAAGAGTACCAATTGCCTTCATCGGATCCGCTCCGGCCAGTGCTGCGGATAAATCTGTCGCGGACCACATCTTTGCGCGACGGAGAATTGCTGCCACATCCTTGTTTGATGTGATCTTATTATCTTCAAGATCTGCTCCCTCGATCACCTGCTCAGATTCTCCTGTCAGATCCTCAAAAAACGGCATGTTAACGGTCGGCGCCGCCTGGGATGCCAAAGCATCGAACTCTGAGTTATTCGCAATGATGCCACTCTGCACCAGCGCAGACAGCTCCATTGTCCGATTGAGCACATACGGGTTAAAAAGTTCCGGGACAATTACGTCCTGTAAGGTTGTTCCTGCCATTTAAAATTCCTCTCTTTCTTAAAGTTTTACTCCGGCCGCAGCTGCCAGCTGTCTGGCCTGCTCAGGATTCTGTTTGAACAGGCGTCCCTGCTCTGTCAGGTTGTATGTTTCTTTTGCAAACGGATTATTTCCTGGAGGATTTCCGCCTCCTGCCGGATTATAGCCACCAGTTCCGCCGGCATTCTTAAACAGGTGCGGAGAAGCTTCTCTCATCGGTTTGAGAACATCATCCAGACCGATGACCTTACCATCCTGGTCAAATGTGAATTTATCCAGACCGCCCTGCTTGTAAATGATGTAATCTGCATCTACAGCACCAGCTTCCTTCAGCTTATCCTTTAAGGCGTATTCCTTTTTGGTATTCGCCGCTGCTGTTTTAAGTCCTGCCACTTCTACTTCATAGTCCTTGACCTTCTTCTGCAGATCTGCGTTGTCCGCATTATTTTTCTTAAGGTCCTTGATCGTGTCGTTGGCTGTTCCCAGTTCTTTCACCTTGTCATTGTAGTCCTGCTTCGGTACTGCATGCTTCGGGAACTCCGCATTGATTTCCTTCATAGTGGCATCAACGTCCAGCTTCCCGTCGGTGATCACTGCCTTCTCTAAAATTGTCTTTAACCATTCCATCGTGCTTACCTCCATAGATTTTTATTCCCGCTCTCCGGGTATTGGGATCGTCCGGTTATACTCCCGGCAGAGTAGCGCCCAGTTTTATGCCTTATGGCAGGGCATAAAAATAACACGCCTTTTAAGCGTGTCTAAACCTCTACTGTTGATTCTGTGAAACCAATGACTGTACCCTTTCGGACTGCTCCTTTTGTCCCGTCTTCAAAGACAAACTCAATAAAGTCCTGATCCTTTACAAAATCCTCTCTCATAATGATTTCCATTGCTGCATAGCTGAGCTTTACGCCATAGAAGGATGCTCCGGTACAAAAAATATCAATCATACCGCCCCTTCTCTTTCCCGCATAATGTGCAGCGCATCACATATCCGCCATATGAACCGGAATCCCGGCTCCAATGCTTACGGTAGTGATGGCTGCACCGGTGCTGTCTGATCCACTTAAAAATTCCCATCGTGATCACCTCCTTGTTTGTTGCGACGTCGCAACAAATCGTATAAAAAGAACGCCCCTCTGTAGAAGGACGTTCATTCTATGTTTTATGATGTTTTGATGTCTAATAACTGAATAATTAAATTTGCTGCTCTTTCCGCCTGAGTATTATAATACTTTCGTAATGGCGTATTGATCATATTTCCCTGATCGCAATTGACCACAGAATGAAATAATTCAAATGCGAGTTCGTAATTAACTTCTTTCAATGATAGATTCGGGGCGATTGCAAGTCTCTCTCCATGTAAATAACTCTTTACTGCTAATAATGGCTTTGTCTTTACAACCAATCCTCTCTGTTCTGCCATCTTCAACAAAATCTTGAAAATACCTATTTCATCTTGACACACCTTTCTCTCTGGTGTCTTTTCTTTTGCTGGTTCCATTTGGGTCGCCGCAGGAACTACCTCCGTTTTCTCTGGTCTCGGTTCCTTAGCCCGGAAATAGAAATCAACCAGAAAATCATACACCTGCCATGCTTTGTCTGTATTTAAGGATTTTGCGTGGAGAAGCGCTCCTTTTTCGGTCCAGAGATAAAGTGTATGAGCAAATTTAAGGTTGTCATCAATTTGATGACTCGCTTTAAATCCTTTAAGTTCCTCTCCTTCAAGAATGATTACATGCTTTCCCATAACATACCTTTTCTTATTTCTGGTATAGTTATTTGAAATAATCTGCCTCTCAGTACCATATGCCTCTGCAAGTTGTCTTGTCATCAGCACTCTTTTTCCCTGCACCTCTATTGCTTGTGGTAACTGCATAATAAAACTCCTTTCAAATTTTGGTTCTTGAAAGAAGTTTCCTGCTGCATTATAATATTTACAGAAGGAAACTTCTGCGGTAGAGCGTTGTTATGATTGGTAGTCGGGCAACGCTCTATTTTTGTAGTTCAGCCTTCAATTTCTTTATCCCTCTTCTTACAGCTTCACCTTTTTCAATACCTTCTTGTCTGCAATATGCTTCAAGAATTTCATTTGCATCTGCATCCAGTCTAACTGTAATTTTAAACGATTTAGGATTGTCTGTTGGCCGTCCTGTTCTTGGAGACATCTAAATCACCTCACTTTTGCCTTCCATAAATCAGATTATATATTTATGTCTTCCAAAAGTCAAGTGTTTTCTATGCAAGCTACAAATCAAATTGATATCCTGCTTTATGGGTATAAAAATACCACCGGCCATTTCTGACTGGTGGTACTATCTCAATTCTTCTTCAACATCTTTCCAAAACACTGTATCAACGCTATCCTCTAAATTTCTTTTTTCAAATTCAAAGATACAAGCTTCTCCATCACCCAGGATGTCTACTGCGCGTCCTATTTCCCCATTCTTCAATTTGTATCGGCCGTACAACTTAAACATTTTCTCAGCCCTTTCTTTTATCAATGTGAACGGTTGTTAATCTTGTTTCTCCTTTTTTCCGATCATCTATCCATGCTGTCAACACTTTTGCGCTTTTTCCATTCGGCCCTTCGATATCCATAATGATCTGATATGTCATTCCATATCCGTTATCGCCACGTTCTTCTGCCTTATACTTCTGAACTTTGCCTCGTATTTGTTTAATGAGTTCATCTGCGTTTTCCGCAGTGTATCCCAATGCTCTTTCAAATGCCTTCGCTTTATCTGGGGCCTTCTCCGGGTTGAGCGCATATTCTGTAAATTTTTCTGTAGGAATAATGCACTCCTTCGCTCTCGGCAATTTCATTATATCAGAATCATTGGCTTTTTCAATATATTTCCGTTTCCACTCTTCATACGTCATATCCGCCGGAACAGATATGTTCTTCCCCGCTGCATCGCGTGCGATCCTCGTTCGCCCTTCTGCCGGCGTATCCGGATAATAGGGAACGTCTGTGCACCGGCAGCACGGATGGAACGGCGGCATATTCTTTCCTGCCACCGCTTCCGAAACAAAATAGATCTTCCCATCCAGCTTCCCGCACACGCCGCAGGTCTTGCTGTCCAGCGTGGCCAGAATCTCATATTGTTCCACACCGTCCTCTTTATACCCGGCGTGAGTTGCCTCACTCATCAAGAATGAGTTCTCTGTGTGCAGAAGCCGGTACGCATCCGCCTTCTTTGACTGCATCTTCTTGGCGAACTCCCCAGCCAGTTTCTGCGGTGATGATCCCTGGACCATCATAGTCGTCAGCGATTCCATGAGCTGAGACTGCAGGTGATCTTTCTGCTTCCAGAGCCTGGATGAGAAGTTGGCACCATTGAACGGATATTCAATCAGCTGCTCAATCGTCCTTGGCTCGATCTGGGCGAACTCGGCATGAAAGCCATGATACTGATCAATGTTATACCAGGTCCGGTAATAGGTATCACCATATACCTCCTGCATCATCCGTGCCCCTTCTGCTTCATACTCCACAGCATACAGTTCCCGGAGGATCGCATCCACCTGCGCTTCCAACGCCTGATAGCGGGTCATCCTAGCCTTGATGGACATGTTGTTGACATCCTGATTGTATTTCCCGATGTTGTTCATTGCCTTCTCAACGAAGTCCTTCAGTTCCCCCAGCTCCGCTTTATTAAGCCGTTTCTGGGCTTCTGAATACGTCAGTCCATTCTCCTTCGCATACCGCCAATAAAAGCTCTCCACGGTCTTCTGAAGCTCCCGTTTCGCCTGATTAAATGCTTTCTCCAGTCGCATGAAATACTGATTTACCTGCATCTCACCGGCCTTGTATGCTTCTTCCTGGCGTTTCTCCCAGTAGGACATCACGCATCACCGCCTTCATCACCCGATGCGCCTTTTTTCGGGAACATGTCCGAGATATCTGCCGCTGAGCTTTCTTCCTGTTCCTTCAAAAGATCCATTTCTTTCTCAGGATCATCTACCCACGGGTGGTGGCTGACGATCGTCTCATCGGAGATGATTCCCTTGCTCCGGGACGCGATCTGGGATAACTCCTGATCATTCTTCACACTGGTCCTCGTCCAAGTCTGTACGATCGTACCGTCTTTGATCTTGATCTCCTGAAGCCGGCAGATGCAGCGGATGAACCGTCCGAAGCCTAAGCGGAACTCCGTTTCCTGTAAGCCGGCTTTCTGCTCCAGAAGAGAGTACAGGAACTGCAGCGCAACTCCGGAACTGTTTCCAAAGTTCTGCGGATCCGGATCAATACCCATGCCCTGTTCGAAAATACATTTTCTTGTAATCTCCAGAAGCTTTTCTCTGGCTTCTACCGGCAGTTCGATTGTTAATGTTGAAACGCCGGAATGATCCCCATCTCCGTCGCTCTCGATCTGGATTGCTTTGTAATCCTTGAGATCCCGGAGAAACTGCCCCAGATCCTCGCCGCCATAATTGGTCAGAACGAAAATCACTTCCTGAATGTCTTCCAGATCATTTACAAAACCACTGAACACCTTACAGTAAGTATCAATCAGCGGCTTGATGTTCTTCAGATCGTCTGTGTCGATGTTATTGTTAAAGAATGGGAAGAATGGTACCTCCCCGACTCCGTGCTGATAGCAATCCGAATATTCGCACAGTTCCGGATCGACCAGAAACATCTGATACGGAATCAACTGATCCAGCTCGTCTCCCGCTTTCAGCCGATATGCTGTACATTCTTTATCGTTCCAGTACTCATAAACGGTATACCTGTCACCGGTTTCCTCATCGATACTCTGATAACTCCGAAACACGCCAGAAAGCTCCTTTTCCAAATCATTCGTCCATACCGGAATGATCTGTTCTGCCGGAACTACCGCATACTTCCATGCACCTTTTCCATCCTTCCAGACATGCAGCCATGCGACCGTACAGTTTGATGCCTCAATGCACAGGTCTTTACACACTTTCGGATATTTATCCCCAAGAAACTGTGTTAACTTTTTGTTCGCATCCTTATTTCCAAGATCAAAAATCGGAGGTGCCGCAAACATATACGATGCCTTCTGGTTGACCAGCAAACCGTGGAAGTTGAATGGAATCCGGTTGTCTGCATTCCGCAGCGGCTTCTCTTTCTTCTCCTGCTCCTCCTTCAGCGGTGGGAACATAATATCCGTCTCATTCCGATAATAAGCCTTCGCCTTTTCAGCTCGCCTCACGAAATCCGTATGCCCACTCTGATATTTTCGGATCAGCTTCTTAATTACTTCAATGTTCATGTTTCCTCACCTCACTTTAAAATCTTCATGCCACCAACTCCGCGAATGATCGTGTAGCAAAAATAGCGGAGAGCATCGAGCGCGTGATCATGCTCCTTCACCGGCTTATCCTCCCCGCGGTCTCCGGCTTTTGCATCCCAGATGTAAGAAGCAAATTCCTTCAGCAGGTTCTCGCAAGATATGTCAATAAAAATGGAACCCGCCAGCAGCTGAGTCGCCACAAAACGGATTCCATCCAGAACATCATTTTTCGCTTTCTTTACTTTGTACCCATCTTTTTCCAACTGTGCCTTGAAAGACGCTGCCGCCGGATCCAGGATCACCGCCCGGATCTTCTCGCCCGCAAGCCAGGCTATCAGATCATCTGCAAATTCTTTGTCTGTCTTCTGCTGCCCTTTATCGCGTCCGGAATAGTAATATTCCCTGCGGCAGTACCACTTGTTATCAGCTCCCTTGCTCCACAACAGGAACGCCGTCGGGTTCTGGGTACCATAGTCACAGCTGACATATTTGTCACCGATCCAGAACTCCCGTCCGGTTTTCTTTCGGTATTCCGCCGCAATGGCTTCTGCGTCCACCACATTTCTGTCCGGATCAAACATGTCATAGATGATCCCTTCAGCCATCGCCCAGAGTCCTTCGATGTAACGCTTAAAGAACACGCCGCTGTACATGCTGCGATATCGGGCTTTGATCGCTTCTGACAGGCTCAGGTTATCGTCCATCGTGAAATGCACATACAGGAGTTTCTTGAGGTTCAGCTCCGTGCCTTTCGCGGCGGCTTCTTCCTGCAGCCTGGCTGCCTTCTTCTTTCCGAGGTATCCGATCGCCTTGTCGATCCAATTGACCTTGAACCAATGATATGGTCCATCCGGGTTGCAGTTAAACCAGTACTTGGATCCTGTCACCGAGCAACGTCCTGTCGCCTGATTCACAAATGATTCCGGCATCAACGCGGCCTCATCGCAGAATACCCCTGCCAGAGTGATACCCTGAATCAGGTCCTGGCTACGTTCGTCCTTACCACCGAAGATGTAAAAGTGGTTCGTGACATTCTTTCGGGTGATTTCCACCAGATTATCGGCCCGATGATCCGCAACCTTGTACCCTCGGCTCTTGAGCATCAGCTTCAGCCAGAATAGAACGTTTCTTCGGAAGGAACCGATCGTCTTGCCACACATGGCGAAGTTCTGACCGCTGAAGTTCTCCATCGCCCAAAACACGAAGGACAGCGACATACAAACTGTTTTTCCCGATCGGATCGCACCGTCCGCAATAATGCCATCATAATCTTTCACAGGGCTCCCCGGCATCCACCAGGTAAGAACCTGTTTCTGTCTTCTGGAAAACGGCTGGAACTTGAATATCTGAACCTTCGTCAGAAGCCCTCTCTGTGACTTCATCTTCTGAAGCTTGTCACGCATATCGGCGATATGATCCTTAATCTCCATCGACATCACCCCAAAGCGTATTAGACTCTGCATTCAGAGCAGCCAAGAATCCGTCATCTTCAATCTCCTGCTCCTGGCCGCCGAGCTTCAGCGCCGCCAGGTCAAGCTTCATCATCTCGATCTCCAGGCGTGCATCATCCACACCATACCGGTGCAGCGCATCGATTGCAGCCTGTTTTCTTGCCTGAACTCTGGTTAAGGCTTCCTCAATGTGCTGGATCTGCCCCAGCTTCCCCTGATATTCACGAAGATCTGTATCTTTGTCCTTTTCGATTCCCATTTTATGACTCACAACAGTCATCCCTGTCTCGTCTCCGGAGACCTCCTCGGAATCATCTGGAGACTGTCTCAGAAGGTCAATCCGCTTCAGCATCCGGCGTTCCCGAACCGTAAGAAGCTGGATTTCCTGCATGAGCAGCGTCTGTTTATCTTCCGGAACCGCCTGCGCCAGACGCCGCTCTTCCGGTTCCAGACAATCAAAAAGGAGAGTCTCAAACTCTCCCGTGGTAACTGCTTTCTTATTCCCCGGCGGACCACCGGAGCTGTTCTTGTTTCCCGGCTGGGCGCCGCGCTTTCGTTTTTCCGAACGTTCGCTTTTCTTATCCGAGCGTTCGTTTTCCCACTTATGTGTGGACTTCCATCGGCGGACCGTTCCCTCCGGCAGATTTAGTTGACTTGCAATCTCAACCAATTTCATACCTTCCAGGTACATGGCCTTCGCCTTTTCAATTCTCGGATCCGGCGCTCTGGCCATGCTCATCACCTCCGATTCGTCGGTTTTGGGTAAAAGAAAAGAGCCACGCGGTGGTGGCTCCTTCATCATTTCTTCCATTACTGTAACTTGGATGTTATTTCCTTG
Source organism: uncultured Lachnospiraceae bacterium (assembly GCA_934370915.1). Classification (GTDB taxonomy): domain Bacteria; phylum Bacillota; class Clostridia; order Lachnospirales; family Lachnospiraceae; genus Pilosibacter. The sequence goes on along the minus strand of CAKRNI010000001.1, from coordinate 18,412 downwards.
ATGGTATCTCTACAATTTTTAAGATATTCAGCTTTTATAACTACCCTACGTCCTTGAATTACATACGTTCGATTCTCCAGTACATAAAATGGACATCCTCTTGCTGTAGATACAACTCCCGTTGTCTGAAAATCTCTTGCCTCTACAAGTAAATCTTTTTTATCTATCGATGAAAAAATTGCTTCATTACAAACTTCTTGAAGTAGCCCATCAATAACCTCATCAATTGTTTTTAAGACTGCTCCATACGCCGATGCTGCTCCCATATACTGTGTTAATCTATTTTTTATAATACAATGGACAACTGGAAGTGCTTTATTTGCTTTTTTCATTTTCGTTGAAAATGCGAATTCTTGATAGATCGGATGCGGTAACTTAAATCCATATATTAACGAAAACACATTTTGAATAGCCCTTCTTGATGAATCATCTGCCATGACCGGGAGAACTAACTTATCCGATGCCGCTAATGCCATTTGAGTAAAAATGGAAAAGCTTGGATTCATATCAAAAAAGACCGTATCATAATACTCTTTTCCCGCATTTAACAAATCAGAAATCCATTCTATTACACGTATCCATGTATTTGTTCCTGGTATTTGCGTATTGGCTAATGTTGAAACTGCATTTGACTGCAACTCTAAAATAGGATCTCCACACACCAACATAATATTAGTGGGAATATTATTGTTATATAAACTTGGAATAGTCACATAATCCATAAAATGAATATCCATATCAGAATACGGATTTGGCAATTTATCTTGAAAATATCCTCCTATCGTTGCTCTTTTAGTCTGTGCCTGTATCTTCATTAAATTGTCACTTCCCGCACCGACAAGTCCGCCCAATAAAAGTTCTGATAAATTAGCTTGAGGGCATACATCGACAGCTAATATTTTCTGCTGTGGGTGATCTATAGCATATTGACACAAGGTTTGAAAGCATAGTGTTGTTTTGCCTGTTCCACCCTTATTGTTCCAAAAAGCGTATCTATACATAAATTTCCTCCCCGCAATTAATTCTCATATATTATAGTTTACGGTATTGTTTTTACCTTGTCAAGTATTAATTTTACCTGTTCTGACATTTTGAACATACTATCTATACTTTTTATACATAAAAAGCACCCATCTCTCGACAGGCGCTTCTCATGGGGGATAATATGGAATTAAACCAGGACGGAAGGACTTGCACCTCCGACACGCTGATTAAGTATCATCTGCTCTGCTTACTGAGCTACGCCCTGATAATTGGCGACCGCTCTGCCTAACGGCCGCCCACGTATACCTTCTCACTTGAGGAGGATGTAGGAAGCCGCCGGCTGTATGCCCTTGGCTTCAGGCACGATACCATAATATCACGGAAGTACCCCCTCGTAGTTACCCACTTTTTACATCTCTTTCTTTTTTCTTGCCCGCTCATCGCGAATTCCATGGGTGCGTCCCAAATTATAAAACAATGATGCTGCAAATACTCCGCTCGCATCGGCCCCTTTTAATCGCCAATAGTCTACCATTGCCTCATATAAGTCTCCTATCTCTGAACCTTTTAAGAATGAGACTGGCTGATAATTAGAAATTCTTAATTCCTCCTGAATATTCATCATGCTACCTCCCCGTAAACAACCTTACATTTATTGCTGTTGCCATTGGAAAGTTCCAGCTTAATTACGGTCGGATAATCGTTTTCGATCAGCCATTCTCTGACCTTCTCCAGGACGCTTCCCTTATACTGGACTGTGACACCGTCATGCCCGTTTCGACTGTACGCAGTTCTCACGATTTCATCTGTAAAGAGATCCAGCTTCTGGATGATTGCGCTGACAGCCTTATCATGCGGTCTGCCATTTTCCGAATACATTCCCAGATTCTTTGCGATACTGGTGCAGTCCCAAAGCTCCGGAACATCAGAAATCAATTTTGTCTTTACCGGATAGCCGGAGTCGGAATAGATCCGCACTACTTCGGCAGCTATGTACTTTGAATCCACACCAGCGTCATGCAGGGCTTCTTTGATGTTTTTTACCATCATGTTTACGGAAGGCAGTTTCTCCTTCTTCGGCTTGTCCTGTTTTGGCATCTCATAAGAACCAGTCTTACGAAGAGTCGGAAGAACCTCATCTGCGATCCAGTCTGTGAAAGCTTCTGCATTTGGCTTGTGGCTCTTGAATACTAGCTTATACACGCCGCTTTCGGTGAGGAAATTCTCGCCTGTGTTATGTAATTTTCTAAAATCGGTTTTACCGACTTTAGAATTTGTCAGCTTTACAACCTGTTTTGCATTCATTCTTGAGATATTATCATTCACATTCTTAATACCCAAGATTTCAGCCACATGCTTCGGGTTAAATAATACCTGTCCATTCAGTTCAAATACTTCTACATCGTGTCCTTCAAAGACCATTAAATTCTGCATTGCAAATTCCTCCTTGCAATTTCTGACGGAATCCCTTACAATACAAGGTGATTCCTGGGTTTACAGGTTTCAGGTTTTGGAGCAATCACGTAGGTCGCCAAACTTAGCGTGATTGCTCTTTTTTGTTGTCTAAATCTTTTTCCATAAGATCTATCACATACTGCATTAAAGATTTATCTAACATTAAAGCCTTGATTCTCGCTGCTTTATGTGTTTCATCTTTAACTTTTAATATAATTTGCTTCATCGTTATCCCTCCTCCCATGTTTTATGTTATCATACTATTAGTATTATGTCAATACTATTGGCATAGTTTTATTTTCTCATTGTATATATATTATCAATATGGTATAATATATATACATAAAGGAGGTGCTCTGATGGATGCCAAATTTTCTGAACAATTATCTGCTCATCTTAAAGAACTTCGTTCTGACCTACAACTGACTCAAAAAGAATTCGCAGAACGTATAAATGCTTCACCAGTCAGTATATCGTCTTACGAAATTGGTGCTAAAACACCGTCTCTTGAAATGTTGATAAAAATTGCAACAACATTTAACATCTCATTAAGTTGGCTATGTGGACTATCGCCGCGAAAAAGCATGAACAAAGTATTTAACACCTACACAGATATTATTGATATGTTTTTTGATATCATGAATATCGCTGAATTAGATGTCTATCCAACCAAAGCTACCGCTGTCGACTCACACGGAAACAAACGTACCATGTGGGGAATTTCTTTTACCGATGATAATCTGAATATTTTCTTGCAAGATTGGGCCAAAATGCGTAATTTATATATATCCAAAACCATCGATGAAGAAGTTTACGCTTTATGGCGAGAAAAAACTATCGCTAAATATAATATTCCTATTATCTCAGAACATGATGATTAAAGCCGCCTACCACCAAATAGGCGGCTTTTTTCTCGCTTTTAATTTGGCTGTAACTAATTGTCACATCCGAAAATACCGCCTCCTTCCTGCACCTTACTACAATCATCTCGACTTGTAAATCCCCCCTCAAGCCCTTGCAACTTCTCTTTTCTGTACCAAATAATAATTTGGATATGGTTTACATAACGCAAAATTTAAACTAGTTGAAAATTTCAATTTTGAAAGCGACTCAAATTATTATTTGGTTCATAAAAAAGTCTAATTATAAAATTTTTATAAACTATCTTTTCTGTGCCAGCAGATAAAAGAAATACCGTCGATACTCATAAAATTGCCGCCGCCCTACCGGAACATTCATCCACTCATATGGTGTTCCTTCAGTCACGTTCTTTAAAATCCACTTGTGGATCGAGGGAGCTGCTTTCTTAGCTGTCTCCTCTATCAACCTTAAATCCTCTTGAAGCATCACATTGCGCACTGCTTCCTGTGCCGTCGTATCCCCAGATAGATTTCCCTTCGGCATTCCGTCATTCACAGTTGCTCTCAGTCCATAAGCGCTCTCAAGCTTCTGCTTTTTCTCAGCATACTGGATGCAGAAATACTTTAGTTCGTTGTATTTTGCTCGCGATATGTTATAATCGCTTAATTTCATGTTTCTAAGACTGTCCTGCCCACTTTGCATTCGTGATATCACCTCCTCGTTGGCTCAGATCCGGACAAAGGTTCGTTCCTGCATATATCGGGCGCAGACCTCCGTCCGGCTAAGTTCTGTGCTACGCTTCCTTGCTGGCACGATTTCTCCACCTCTCTATCTTTTCCTCGTATGTGCCTTTGCCATGCTTCAGGCCGCCCAAGACCATCTTCCGGATACAATCCCAACGCATACAAAGTTCGGGTGTCCAAATGCCTTCATCGCCTTCTTCATACAAGTCCACTTTCCATATGCTGTCACGGATCGTCCCTCTCTGCCAGTATTTATTGACCTGTTGAGACGGGATTCCTGTAATGCGATGCACCTCACTGGCTGTAAGATCCGCGCATATGATCTCTCCAGTTTGAATATCTCTCAAGGTGTACCTGTGTTTTCCACTCTTCTCCATATCAGCTTCCCGCCTTCATCAACAGCTCATAGGCCCGGAGCATCATTCTGTGTTTTGTATAATACTGCGGCTGAGACTTGATCCAATATTCTTTCATGATATACAGTTTCTGCCGTACTTCCCTGATCATACCGTCTAATATCTCCTGATCATACTCAATCAGTTCTTGTTTCTCAGGTTCTTCCTTCGCATTATGTATTTTCTCGATCTCAACATTGGTGCATTCCTCCTGCTGCTTTTCGGCAGCGGCTTCACCACCATTTGGCAGCGCCGTCGGTTCTTTCTGTTGCGACGTCGCAACACATTTTTTCGAGATCTGGCAGGCATACGCACACGGGTTTGCGCACTGCTGGCAGCATGGGACCGGCTCATCGGTTCCTACTTTACGTTCCACAAGGTCCAGATTCACAAACTGGCAGCTCTCTCCGATTTCCTGCCTCAGAGTCTCCACCATTCCGGATCCGACCATTGCACACGGAAACGGATTTCCCATTGTGGCCTCCACACAGTAACAATATTCCTGCCGGATTCCACACTCCATATGGCAGTTAAAACAGCTGTATCCCCGGCCATCACCTTTACAGCCCGGAGTAGATATGAGGCTGTCCGGCGGATAAACTCTTTTTGGAAAACCATACGCCGATAACTTCTCCTCCGGCTCCCCGATCAGATCCTCAGCACTGACCGTAAATGCCGTGGTTGAGGTCATCGTTTCTGTCGGTGCTGAATTCTCCACTGCCGAATCTTCCGTTTCTGCTTCACCCAGCTCCGGAAAATCTGACAGGCTCAGCTGCCCCGGGATCTCAAAGTACGGGATCTCCTTCGGCCTTCGGAGTTCACGGATCTCACGCACCGTCATGTCCGGCGTCACTGCACTCATCTGTTCTGCATCCAGGGACAGCATCTCCTGCAGCTGCGCCTTGCTGTATTCCCGGAATTCCTCCGCGAGAACCGGACTGTTTCCACCTACGGAGAACTTGTCATTCCGGGTCATGTACCGGCTCGCCGTCGATTTGCTGAAGCCAAACTTTTCAGCGGCATAATCCCAGATGTTCTCGTATCCGGCTTCCCGGTACAGCTCCTTATCCCGGATCACCTTGAGGTAATGTCCTGTGGCGATCACGTTCCGGGCCGCGTCTCTTAAGCAGGCGTGAATGCTATTCTCCGCCTCTTCAAGACTCACATCCAGATAATAACTTTTCCCCGAAAGCTCCATTTCTTCCGGCATTCTTGTGTTCTCTACATCCTCCATCTTCTCACTCCTCTATGCTCCCATGACTGATTTCAGGAAATCCCCCGATGCCCGCGCCGCGATCTTCTGGCGGACACGCACTTCCGGCATCGGCAGCGGGACCGTCATCGCTTCGATCCGGTCCGCGATCCGCTCATCGCAGCCTAACTTCGACGCCTCGCAGTTGCTAGTGAAGATCACCGGTCTCCGCTCCCGGTACCGGTAATCGATCAGCCGGAAGATCGCCTCGTTGATCCACGCCTGTCCGCCATCGTGGGCGCCAATATCGTCCAGAATCAGCAACCGGCACGCATAAAGTCCTTCCAGCGTCTGGCGGTCAAGCTCGTCTTTACTCTTCACCAGCTCAATCAGATCCGGCAGTGTGATGAACTTCATCGAGAACGGACGTCTTGCCGTGATCTCGTTCGCCAGGATACATGCCAGGAAGGTCTTTCCGGATCCCTTGCACTTTGAGTAAATATAAAGCCCACGGCCGGACTGTTCAAACTCCGCAAACCGCTTCACAAACGCATTGACGATCTTCTTCTGCGGCTCAATATTCTCACCGTACAACGTCCAGTCAAACGCTGCTCCAGTCTTTCCCATGTACTCCGACGGCATCATGCTCCTGGATATTCTCTTTGTCGGATCCTGAAGATACGGGGATTCCTTTCCCACCGGCATCATGAATGGCTGCGTATATCCATATCCCGGCACGAAATACGTCACCAGAAGGCAGCGCCCCGCGCCCTCACCGAATGCCTTTATCTCCGACACCGTCCCCTGCACCTGGCAGGAACTGCTTGTAGAAATCCGATGCTGGTCTCCGATCTGCATGCTCCTCACTCTCCTTTGCGGCGGATCCCCGGTTCACATAATTGCCATCCAGGACTTTCGCCATGTTGGCGTCTGCTGTCAACCAGTCAAACGTGGCCGACCAGTTCCGACCGTTCTTGCCCTTCAGGAAATCACTCGCTTCTGCCATCTCAAAAAGCCGTTGGAAGTCCTCCACGGTGTACCCAGCTCTCAGTCTGGCACGGATCGCCCTCTTTCTTGCCTCAGACATCTTCTCCAGGCGGGGATACGACCCGCAAACGGAATTGTATAATTCTCAAATCGTGGCGATCTGTCCGGCAAAGGGCTCCGGCTTTTCTGTTACTGCGTCAGCAGTACTCTTTTCGTTTCGTTTTTGTTTCTGTTTATGTTTATATAATGTGTCACTAATTTGCGTACCAACTTGCACACCATCTTGCGTACCAACTTGCACACCAATTTGCGTACTAACTTGCGTACTATTTGCTATAGTGATTTTATACTTGGTGGCCTTTGTGGCCTTTTCCTGAAAGTCAATAAGCCCTCTCTGCTTCAACTCGTTTCTCGCTTTCAGTATTCCTGACCTCGATAATCCCGTCAGTACCGAGAGCACCTGATTCGGCGCTGCAAACCACTCTATCCAGTTGCTCCTGTTGCATACATGCAGTAACGCAAAGTATAACGACACCTGCCCTGTAGATAACGGATTTGTTGTGGCCGAATCCCAGAACGCATTGATCTGGGCGATATAATTCATAAAGGCAGTCACCTACCTTTCTTTTTTCGCTTTTAACTCCTGCCCCGCTCTCCACGGGGGCTTTTCTGTCTGCCGTCCATCTGCTGTATTTTTATCCCCGGCGTCAGCGGCCAGAACGCCGGGATCCCTGTGACATGCCTCAGAACGAGGAAATAGCCGCTTTATGAATCTTTATCCGATGATCACAATCCGGCTTCTAATCTCTTCCGGCATCTCTGCAAGCGCTGCTCTGAAGTACTCCTTGATACTGTCCACTGCCTCGTTCTTCCAGATACCTCCCTCAGCTTCCACAATCTTAAAGGCCGGCGTTCCCTGGTCGCTGAGCCGGAACACGAACTGGCTGTTCGGCTGCTTCACTTCCTGGAAGGTACGAAACGGAACCAGATCCACAGGATTCGGGACAATCACGTCTGCCTTGGAAGCGACTCCCACATTCATGGTTGCCACCTGGGTTCTGCCGTCGTCAGAATATGTCGTGTTGTTCTTCTGCTCTACATTGCCTGCAAACTTCATGATTGCTTCCAGATCCGGTGTTGTCGCAAAGTTCGACTGGACCGCGATCATAAATTCTTCCTGATCGTACCAGGCGCCAAAGCGGTACTCGGATGTCTCTGCCTCACATAAGAACAGGCATTCTCTCTTTCTCTCAGAATCAAGGAACGATACCAGGCGTACCGTCTTCGGACCATCGATCTGGATCACCATCTTCTTGCCGTCAAACTCCTCAGAGCACGCGGCAATGTAATCCACCATAGCAGATAGGGACGCCGCCCCGATTGCACTGGCTCTCTTCGGCGCTCCGTAACGCTCCAGGCGTTTATTCGCATATGTCTCACCGCAGATCTCGAGGACCTGCACTTTCTCTGCATCGTTTCCAAGATTTACCACATACTGTAACGCTTCTTTTAATCCTTCTAACATTTCACTTCTCCTCTCATGCTCTTAAATCGATCGGACCTTTCCGTTCCTCTTCCAGGATCTCACCGGTCTCCGGATCAAAAGGCTTGTCCGTTTCTGCGTTCCGCTCCACTGCGGTATATACTGCCACCTGGGAACGGTTGTTATTGTGTTCTGACATCTCGATCCTGCCTGACCGGGCATCCTGTGCAATAAGGAACAATGATTTTCCTTTGCGGAATCCCGCAAGCTTTGTCTTGATATCAAATTCCACGTTGATGCCGCCTGCATCGTTCGGCTTAAACTTCAGGTTGATCGTCATTCCCCTGGATGCCTCCGGATCCATGTTAGGATCCATGATGTTCCGCCCGATCTGGGCCAGCGCATGTCTAAACCGTTCCGCCAGCTCACCGCCGGCGATGGAATCAAATGTGATCTTTGCCATTTATGTACTCACCTCCCCTCTCTGGCTGAACTTATCAGTTCCCAAAGAACGCCGATGCCATGTCCATCTGTGCGTTTTCTGCCTGCTGCGCCGGTTTCTGTACCGGCGGCGGAGTTACCGGCTGTTCCTGGGCCGGGATTGCGGCCTGCGGTTCTGCTGCTACAGATACGTCCGGCGGGGTAAGGAACGCAGTCTCTTCCGTTCCAGCCTCTTCCTCGCTGTAAAGTCCGGAGAAGTTTTCCGGAAACGCTTCACGCAGCGCCTGCACCAGTGCAACCTTCCGGATCATTGTGGCCGGCTTCTTCGACCACTGGCTGTTTAACGTGCCGTCCTTCTTTCTGGCCGCGTACTCTTCAAAAGACACCTCGCTGCGGTACGAATGGGAACGGTCCTTCCGGTATACTTCCGCATAGCCGCCCACAAGCGTTTCCTCCGGAAGTTTTAAGGTTCCCTTCCGGTAGATCAGCTCCTCACCGGATAAGACGATCACTCCCGCTTCGAAGCCGTCAAAGCCAGGAGTTTTCTCTGCGCGTTTCATGAACGCTTCCTTGCCGACTACCATGGTCGCCGGTTCGTTGCCGTACTTAATGCAGTACGCTTCCTTTAACCACGGATTCAGACCAGCGTACTTGCAGAGATTGATAAACATTACGATCTCCTGAATGGACACACGTTCCTTATCACCGCTCACAAGGTAATCACGGACCGTCTGCGGGGTCAGAACAACCTTTTCCCCCGCGACCATAAATTCTGCTTTCTGCTCCATGCTCTGTGGCTTTGCCGCTAAGTTATTTCCTACTGCCATCGTTCATTTCCTCCTTATTGTCTCGGTACCGGCTCGAACCGGATTCCGGAATCATTTAAGAACTTCTTTAACTTCTCCATCTGAGATTTTGTCACATATACGCGGAAGTCCAGAGCACATACCGGTTTTTCTTCCGGAACTGTCTTCTGTTCCACCGCTGTTTTCGGAGCTTCCTGCGGGACCGGCTTCTGCTCCGGCGCTGCTTCTTCCTTCTTCCCGGCCTGGATCAGCTTCTCTGTCTCAGCTTTCTCCTTTGCCTCCCGCTCTGCCTTCTGTCTGGCGCGCTCCGCTTCATACTCCTGTCTTTTGCGTTCTGCCGCCTCCAACCTGTTCTTTACCGCCAGGGCCGCGCCGATGTCATAAGTCTTTAAGAACTCTGCTTTCATGTCGACCACATATGGGCTGTCCGTTTCGTTGAGGAGCGCAATGCCCTCAGACACCCTCTGGATCATTGCTGAGATCTCTTCCTTGATCGACTTCATCGATGTCGATACATTCAGATATGACGGCTTGATCAGACGCTCAAACGGAAGATACTTTTCCATGTCAAAGATGTTCTCATCATAAACCTCACGGATCTTCTCTTTCTTCTCGATCCTCTGACGTTCTTCATAATCCTTAACCTGACTGTCGATATTATCAATGGCTCTTTTTACGATGCCTGTCAGCTCTTTCACCTGCTGACCAAACAGCTCGTCCGGCTCCAGCAGCTTCTTACGGATCTCTGTGCGTTTTCCATTCAGGGCATCCACGAATTTATTTAATTTTGCCCGGTCAGCCTTTGCCGCCTTGATCGTATCATCCGTGTATACAGAGGTCTCATATTCCTGTGACGCTGCGATGATCTCCGCCTTCAGTTCCTCAAAGTTCCAATCGATCCGCTGGATGAATCCCGCATCCTGCGGGCTGTAAATCTTCAGTTCCATAACTATTCTCCTTTTAAATAACCGGGAGGATCAGATCCGGCCTGCGTCCGCTCTTTATGCATTCCCAGAATCGTCGTTCCGCTTCTACCAGCATTTTTATATCTTCTTCCACTTCACTTCTCTCTATGAAATAGTGTTTTTCCCGAATAATCAATTCACCATTCCACTCACTCTTTAGCCGTGCCTTCAACACAGCAAAATCACATTCTGTAACTGCCAGATAATGTAAAATCTGGCAATAATAATTATCCGGGATCCGGTCATTCCACTTTTCACGTTGCATGCTCTGCAGAATGTTGGTCGTCTTGATCTCCAGTATCCCATGCCGTCCCCGCGGATCCACCAATTCACCATCCAGAGACGCGTGCATCCATGGGAAATCCGGATTCAGGAACATGTTGTTCGCGTCATACAGAACCTGATATTCCGGAAAGTCCAATGCAAAGAGTCCACGGAGATACTTCTCCGCCTCAGTGCCGTACCGGACATATTCCTTATCAGAAATATCTTCCGGAAGTACCAGACCCATCTTCTCTTCCCAGAGCTGCACGTTATCCTTGTGCGGGCTCCTCCCAACACATGCTGCGGCATCCGATCCGCCGATGTGGTTCTTCCTTGCAGCGAGCCAGGCGGCCCGGTCGGGGAGTATGTACTTCTCAGCAGACATCAGGCTTCCTTTTCCCCCTTCAGCTCTTCCATTATTTCATCTGCGATCGTACACGCACTCTCTTTAAGTGCCTGGTTGACCGCAGCCTCCATACGCTTGGCAAGCTCCGCCATTGCCGCAGCATAGCCAAGCTTGGTTTTATACACCGCTCCAAAGGTACTGACAATCCATTTCGCGACATTGTTCGGGAGATCCTGCACGCATGTATTTCCTGTTCCGATCGCGCACGCTTTATAAGTTGTGCTGTCCTCAGTTTTCTCTTCTTTGGTAAGCATAAGCGCCATAAAGAACTCGCCTGTAATTTCATCCTTGTTTTTGTCGTTCTCAATCGTTACTTTTACCATCTTGATTTTCTCCTCTTTCTCCTCTAAAATAGAGGTGTAAACTTTTTACATGATCCCCTCGGAGTTGCCGCTCCGCTATGGGGATCTTTTTAAATTAAAATCCCGAATCTTACAACCATACAGCCGAGGACATACACCATCCCCAGACTTGCCAGACCGCCGATCACGCTGCCAGCCTTCTCCATCACATCAAACAGCGTTGACTGCCTCTCGATCCGGATATGGCTCTCTTTGAGGACCGCGCCCTCCTTGTGCATTTCGGGCAAATATACTCCCCGTGGATCACTGCAAACCGGGATATATTCCAGATCCGGTTGCACCGCTGACAGAGTGCCTGTCGCCCTTTTATTGATCTCATACATCTGTTTCACCTCCTTCCGCTGCATCGTAATTTTTCTTAGTGCGGTACCAGTCTGTGGACCTTCAGACGTTTAGCCTCTATCTTTTTCTCTGGTTCCGGCGCTGTCTCCGGTTCAGAAAGATATTCGATCAGCTTGTCCAAGTTTACAAGGTACTTCTTTCCGCACATCACATGCGGAATAGTGCCATTCAGAACCATCTGGCGGATCCGGTAGCGCGTCAAGGTAGTCTCCGGATCCTGCTCCTTAAAATACACTGCACATTGATCAAGTGTTCTCATTCTCGGTACCACAGTTGTTTCACCTCTCTTTTCTTTTCATGGTCGCTATCCCCTCATCGTAGTCGTCCAGGTAAATAAATACCTTGTCATTTAACCTGTTTTCAGATTTTAATAAGGATCGAAAATAAAAGACCAATAATGACGCCCAACGCACAGACAATAACCTTCATTGCATTCAGCAATAATTTCTCCACCTCTCTCACCCCTTTCGCATCTTTGCATGCTTGTTCTCCTCATATCCGAAGTGGTATACTGTCTGTACAGGCGTTGCACCGCCGAGTACAGAAGAAAGGAGATTGACCATGCTTGAGTTTGATGAAGAGACTCATCAGGCACTTATGGATGCTTGCCTCGATGACTCCACAAAGATTATTCGATATATGGAGGAAAAGGAAAAACAATCCCGTCCATATAATCTAACTATGCTTATCTTAGCCCTTATCAGTGCAATCGGCGGAACAGTCGCCGCAATTACAGGTGTTATGACCTACCTCAGTCAGCTTTCTTAATTCTCTCAATTCACGCAGAACTTGGCAGATCAGCAGTACAGCAGAATCGTGATGCCGATCTGCCATCTTCTCGATTTCTTCCAAGCCTTTATCTGTAATGTTCATCTCTCTCATCCCTTCCGCATCTTTGTATGCTTGCTCTCACATCTCCATTGCGTTATACTTTCTGTACAGGCTCCCGCCAGAGCTAAGTATAGAAAGAAGGTACAATGGTATGAAATCTAAGATAATAAGGATCCCCGTTTCTCGATCTGAACGTGAACATAACATCCATGGAACCGGATATGTTCCTTGTAATGTCAGCGATCGTTGGTTACAATTTTCTGACACCTACGATAAGGAACTCAACTTGGTATTTGCAGATGTTATGACACTGGATCATAACGAAAAACCGAAAAAGATATGTACCTTATGCCTCGACATCAACGAGTTAAAAGCCGAACTGGCAAAAATCAAACCTGAGTAACATATTCTTTCAGGATTTCCTGGTAGTACCCCTGCACGGTGCCAATATGCTTTTCCTTCAGGTTAAGCATATTCCCGCGCAGGTTTATATTCTTTAAGGAAACTGTCTTCAACTTCTGGATGATTTCTGTCTGTTCCTCTTCCGGAACTTTCCGCTCGGTTAAGTCCCTTCTTATTTTTCCTAACATCTGGAACCAGATGGTTGTCATCGGTCTCACCTCCCCCTGCTCCAACAGCATTCTAATTCTCCATCAACGGCAGAATGTCGTTCTGTTTTAACAAGTCATACAAAAACAAACGTCCCTTTTGTGTCCAGTAGGCATGTTCCTTTGCATGCTGAACTCCATTGAAATCTGCGTAATTATGTGTTTTAAATTTCAAATATCCATTTCCCTGATACTTTGCATACAACACCCAGGTGTCACCCTGTTTAAACTGAACCTTCAATTCATGGAGAATTGCATTGAATCTCTTTGCTGACATTCCATAATCTTTTGCAATTACAGTCGTAGCAATTAGGTCTTTACACTGAAGAATCAGATCATAATAAGAAGCTTTCGGCTGTAATTCCTCGATTACCTTCTGCTGCTCCTCAATCTGGCCGCCAAGGAATTGACAATGTTCCTTCAGGTTGTTAATCGTCTGATCCGCCATGCGCAACGCTCTAGCAAACACCTGCTCCGGGGTATTCCAGGCTTTTTCCAGGTTAATAAAATACTGGCGCAATTCTTTTCCTTTTTCAGTTCTCTGCAGCATACAGATCTGTTTTGCCATATCAATAGACAAATCGTAATCCTCGACTTCCCTTTGAACTTCCCGGCTTCCTTCGATTTGAACCCGTACTTTTTTGTGCGGGGTTGAAAAATCATCCCCTGGAACAAATCCGTAACCGGAATATCTTTCGAACCATTTGCTAAAACGTTCTGTTCCTTTGGCTCCATCTTCCTGTGATAATAAATCATATAAGTCTCTTGCCGACACAGTCGGCTCTCCAGTCCCATATGTAACTTTGATTAAATCAGTCATGTTACTCACCTCTTTCAGTTTCTTTTAGGAAACTTTTTCCGCAAAAAAAATACTCATTATATCTGAATCCTGCAAGTCCAACACATTAACGATTGCCATTATCTCTTTTCTATCAAACTCGCTATCACCATACATTTTTCGATAAAAGGCTGTTCTACTTATATGTATTCCCTGCATCTTCAGCTTGTAAATCACATCTTTAATACTCATGCCTTCCGATGTGATTTTTGATTTTAAAAGTAATCCATTCAAAACATCACCTCCAAAAGTTTCTTTTAGGATACTATTTTTATACCACCTTTCCTTCTTATCGTCAAGCCTTTTTGTTTATTAAAAGAAACTTTTTTTGTTTTTTAGCTTTAAATGTTGCAAAAAGGAAACTCTCGTATTATAATATACTTAATCAATGAAAGCGAGGTCGCCATATGGATAACAGACTATACGAACGGCGCAAAGAACTCGGTCTTACTTTAGAAGATGTAGGGAAAATTGTTGGTGTAACCAAAAGCACTGTAAAAAAATGGGAAAGTGGCTACATTGAAAATATGAGACGTGACAAAATTGCACTTCTTGCTAAAGCCTTAAATGTTTCTCCTCTTTATATCATGGGAATTGATGCTGGCCCTGACCAAGTAAATGATGAAGACTATATTAATTTTCAACTAGAATCGAATACAGTTGAGCCTGAACCGGATTATTATCTTAATAACGAAACGCGAAAAGTTGCACAAGAAGTATATGAAAACCCAGAACTACGCGCTCTCTTCCACGAACCTGGAAAAAAATTATTGGTTAATTATGTACAACTTTCTGATGTAAATAAGAAAAAAGTAATTAGCTACTCTGAAAATCTCTTAAAAATTCAGCAAATGGAAGAAGAGCAACTGCATTTAATACCTGATGCCGCCCATGATCGTACAGACGTAGAAACGACCGATGATATGAAGCAAAATGATGATGCCATTATGGAGAATAATTCCTTCTGGAAAAAATAGGGGGATTGATCAACTTGACCTATGATGAACTTTTAATAGAAGCAGACAGCAATGGGCTGACTGTTAAAGAGGCTCCTCTACAAGCCAGTGATGGAAGAATTAAGGGACGTCGGATTGCCATCCGAAAAGACATTCCCACCCAACGCCAGAAAGCCGATGTCCTTGCTGAAGAGCTTGGGCATTACTATACTACTGTTGGTCGTATCGTAGAGCAGCGTTCCGTCTCTGATCGAAAGCAGGAATATGCAGCCCGCTTATGGGCCTACGACCGCCGGATCGGACTCTCCGGAATCATCCAGGGATACCGTAGGTACTGTCATAATCTTCATGAATTGGCGGAATGTCTGGAAGTGTCAGAAGAATTTCTGAAAGAAGCCTTGGAATGCTATCGGGAAAAATATGGCTGCTACACAGAGCTGGATGGATATGTGATCATGTTTGAACCGCACTTGGCGGTGATGGAGAAAATATAGAACTATGATAAAATTGAAAGAAGGTGGACGATTTCTTTTTCTATAATGATAATCAAAACAATCGTGCCGGAGGTAATGATATGACACAGGAAGAGTTCGAAGCAAAGGTAATGGAAATTCGGAACAGAGCACTTTCAAAAGCTCTCTCTCCAGAAGAAGAAAATGGCTATACTGAATCTTTATTTGAATCAATCAAACATATCAATGAGTACGGACAAGAATTCTGGTATGCCCGAGATCTGCAGATTGCATTAGAATACACTGAATGGAGAAACTTTTCTAAGGTTATCGATAAGGCAATTCTTGCATGCCAAAATAGCGGAAACGACATTTCTGACCATTTTGTTGACGTCAACAAAATCGTGGAAGCCGGTGCAACAAGTAAGCCTGTTACTGATTACGAGCTTTCAAGATATGCCTGCTACTTAATTGTTCAGAATGGCGATCCTCGCAAAAAGGTAATTGCACTCGGTCAAACTTACTTTGCAGTAAAAACACGCCAGCAAGAGTTAATTGAGAATTTCGAATCTCTGGAAGAGGACCAGAAACGTCTGGCCATCCGTAACGAAATGAAGGAACACAATAAACTCCTGGTTGCTGCCGCAAAGGATGCCGGGGTCGAGACCTCCCTGGAATATGCTACTTTCCAAAATTATGGCTACATGGGTTTATATGGAGGTTTAAAAGCCCAAGATATTAAAAGTCGTAAAAAGTTAAAGAAGAATCAGAATATTCTAGACCACATGGGCTATGAAGAGCTTGCTGCCAATTTATTCCGTGCCACCCAGACTGAAGCTAAATTGCGCCGGGATAATATTCAAGGTAAAGAAAATGCCAACAAAACACACTTCGATGTAGGAAAAAAGGTACGCCAGACAATCGCAGAACTTGGTGGCACTATGCCCGAAGATCTTCCTACTCCTGAAAAGAGCATCAAGCAGCTCGAACGAGAACAACAGAAGAAATTATCTTCTAAAGATTCTTAACGGATTTTATTTGGAGGTGTTACAATGCCATTACTTAATGACCATTATACATCCGAAGACTACTGGAATTTACCAGAAGAAGAACGCGCCGAGCTGATCAACGGCAAATTCTACGACATGGCTCCGCCGAGTCGGATCCACCAGAAGCTTGTCATGGAGCTGTCTGCTACAATTCGGGAGTACATTAAGAAAAACCACGGATCTTGCGAGGTATACCCTGCTCCCTTCGCCGTCAACCTCGACGCCGATGATAAGGACTGGGTGGAACCCGACGTTTCCGTGATCTGCGATCCGAATAAGCTGACCGACCGCGGATGCTCCGGAGCTCCGGACCTCATTTTTGAGATTGTCTCCCCGGCCAGCCGCAAAATGGACTATAGCCTGAAGAACATGATCTACTCTCAGGCCGGTGTCCGTGAATACTGGATCGTGGATCCGGCAAAGGAAAAGGTTGTCGTCTACTGCTACGAAAACGACAGTGACCCCTGCCTTTATTCTTTCGATGCTGATGTCCCTGTTGGAATCTATCCGGGACTTACGATCCGGATCCGGGATCTCCTAAAATAGGTTGCTCCAGTGCGGCTTCCATAAATAGCAAAACCGCCCGGTGTTGGCGCACCGAACGGCTTTACATAGATTTTCTCTTGCCGGATGCTCCGGAAGATATAATCAACCTGAATACTTGAATTATATCATCTCCGATGCGTCCTGGCAAGGGGCGTATTTTTTATACCCATTTTTAGGTGTTGCGACGTCGCAACAGAAAGGAGAATGATATATGGCAAGTATACGCAAACGTGGTGACAGTTACACCATTATCGTTTCCTGCGGCTATGATTCCAAGGGAAAGAAAATATCAGAGACAGCAACTTTTACTCCGGATCCGAAATGGTCCGAAGAACGCGCACGCAAAGCAGCCGAAAAATTTGCTGTACGTTTCGAGGATAAGATTAAGGCTGGAGGATCTTCTATTGGTGATAAGATTACTTTTGAGAAATTTTCCAATATCTTTTTCACCGATATGGAAATATCCAAAGCGCTTGCAAAATCCACCATGTTCGATTACCGTCAGCGAATCAATTCCCGCATTATCCCGGCTCTCGGTCAGATAAAACTTTCGCAGGTCACTAACCATGTTGTCAAAGAGTTTTTAAATGGATTACGCCAGGATAGCTGCAGACTTGACGGAAAAGGCGGTGCTCTGACAGAATCCAGCATAACGAAATACAGAGCTACGATCAGCACGGTGCTCTCCTACGCTGTTGAGGAAGGTTATATTCCTATTAATCCATTGATTTATGCAGGAAAACAGCGCGGCCGCGGCAAAGTCAAACGCGAATACAAAACCAAGCAGCTCACCCTTGAGCAGGCAAAGCAGTTTTTATGGATTCTTGACCACCCTGTTAATGTTCTCCATAAGGCACACACTGTAAAGAGAAACGGAAAACCCGTGCAGATCAAGGAATATACTCAGTTATGGTCCCTCGATCTTAAATGGCAGCTCTTTTTCTATATTGCTCTCTTTACCGGTGCCCGGCGTGGAGAAATTGTTTCTCTTTTATGGAGCGACATTGACTTTTCCCTGAACACGATCCACTTCTCTAAATCTACATCGGTCGTAGAAGGAGAAGTTATTCATAAGGATACAAAGACCTATGCCACGAGACATTGTATCGTACCGGATATTGTCATCACCGCTGCGAAAAAACTTATGCATGAACAACAGGAGGCTTGTCTCAGACTGGGTGACTACTGGAAAGGATCCCGCGGCAAACAATTTCAAAACAATTTCGTTTTTATCCGGGATGATGGCTCTCAGATGCATATTTGCAGCCCCAGAACAGAGTTTAAACGGGTGATTCAGATCTACAACACGAACATTGCAAAAGATGAGACTGAGATGATACCAGACGATCTGACGCTGCATGATCTCCGTCACCCGTATGTCAAGCCCACGACAAAAAAATTTATAACTTTTTTTGAGGCTTTCCGGGCAGCCATATAGCCACCCGC